>NZ_JASAUS010000059.1:0-51222 GCF_029953005.1 Bradyrhizobium sp. Mp27
CTGAAGCTCTTGCCCGGGAAACAAACTCAAACTAACAGTCCCTTGTCCTGCCTCGCGGGTGGAGGAATTTGACTGACCACACCCGGAGGAATTTGAAGTGACCCGCGGGGTGTATCGAGTTCAGCGGCGGCCTCGCCCAGGGTCTTCTTGGCGTTGGCGATGTGGGGTTCCCAAGTGTCGATCGCGTCGATGCTTCCGGCTGCAAGCGCCGACAGCATCTCCTGCGGCCGCAGATTGACGAGGGTGACATCCTTGGGAGTCAGTCCCGCCGACTTCAGCAACGTCGCCGTGTAGACCTCGCTGCCGGTGCCGGCAGTGAATCCGATTCGCTTGCCGCGCAGGTCTGCCTTGGTCTTGACGCCGGCCTTGGCCGCGACGACCGTCTTGAGGTCGGAATATTCCATGCCGGCGACGAAGGCGATGGGCTGGTTTGCCATCGCCGAAGCGGTGACCGGCGCCTCTGCCGTTGTGGCGATGTCGGCGCCGCCCCCGATCACGTGTCCAGGCATTGCTTGCCGGACGTGAAGTTCGAGACCGTGATGTCCAGTCCGTGCTTTTCGAAAATCCCCTTCGATTTGGCGATGATCGCAAGGCCGGAGATCGGCGCGAGGTTTTGCGCAAGCCGGGCTTTGAGCAATTCCGCGGCCGCGGCGCAGCCCGGACTGATGGCAAGGCAGCAAAGCGCGGCATAGCCGGCAATTGTCGCAATTGGGCGGACGGTGTTCCAGTGCATGACGATCTCCCCTCGCGCCGCGCCCGGCGGCAGCCCCGATGTGATCGCGGATGCCGCCCTGAACGGCCCCGCAGCGGACTCCCGCGTCCTCCCCTGGGCGATCGCTTGAGGATCTGCCCCACGTTGGTATGCTCGCCCGGCGCTACGGTCTCGGGAAGCAATTAATCGACATGGCCCTCGGGGCGACCGGTCGTGCGCCGCCGCACGAGGTGATGCGCGTGCGGCGGATGGCCGCTGGAATAATGTCTGTCGTGACGGGTTCATGTCAGCGGATCAAAGACCGCCCAGCCAGAAGCAATCGCGGGAAAAATCGGGAGGATAGGATGAGCATTATTGCCAGGGTCATCGTGCCAGCAGGCGCTGCGCTCGCGCTCTTCGCAAGTCCATCTGCACAGGCGCAGTCAGCCGACATGACGTTCTTTGTGACCTCGAGCGGCCCGGGCAAGGGCGCCGATCTCGGCGGCCTGGAGGGAGCCGATGCGCAGTGCCAGAAGCTGGCGCAGGCCGGCGGTGGCGGCGCCAAGACCTGGCGCGCCTATCTCTCGACGCAGGCCGCCGACGGCAAGCCCGCCGTCAACGCCAAGGACCGTATTGGCAAGGGACCGTGGCAGAATGCCAAAGGAGCGGTGATTGCCAAGGACGTTGCCGACCTGCACGGCGCGGCCAATAATCTCACCAAGCAGACCGCGCTCAGCGAGAAGGGCGAGGTCATCAACGGCGCCGGCGACACGCCGAACCGGCATGATGTCCTAACGGGATCGCAACCGGACGGCACCGCTTTTGCTGCGGGTGACGACAAGACCTGCAGGAACTGGACGTCGAGCACGCAGGGCGCGGCGGTCGTCGGCCATGCCGATCGTAAGGGCCTGCGCGACGACGAGCCGTCAAAGTCCTGGAACAGCTCTCACCCCTCGCGCGGTCCCGACGGCGGCTGCTCGCAGGCCGATCTGAAGAGCACCGGCGGCGACGGCCTGATGTATTGTTTCGCGGCGAATTGAGTTAGGGCGCGCAGCTCTCTCCCCGCGTCATTGCGAGCGTAGCGAAGCAATCCAGTCTGTCTCCGCGGAAAGATTCTGGATTGCTTCGCTTGCGCTCGCAATGACGGGGTATGTGGTGCCGCCGTTCCGTCTCGCTCTCACGGAACCTTCGGCAGCATGTTACATTGGTCCGACCGCTTCCACGCTCACGGACCCTTCCCATGAAATACGAGCTCTACTACTGGCCCGAGATCCAGGGCCGCGGCGAATATGTGCGGTTGGCGCTGGAGGAGGCGGGGGCGGCTTACGTCGACGTCGCGCGGGGGGCGCGCGGAACAGCTGCGATGATGAAGATGATGGACGCGCATGGCGGCATGCCGCCCTTCGCGCCGCCGTTCCTAAAAGCGGGCAAGCTCGTCATCGGCCAGACCGCCAACATCCTGCTCTATCTCGGCGCCCGTCATGGGCTCGCGCCGAAGACGGAAGCGGGCAAGCTTTGGGTGCACCAGCTTCAGCTCACCATCACCGACCTCGTGACCGAGATCCACGACACCCATCACCCGCTCGGGCTTTCGACGTACTATGAAGATCAGAAGGCGCCGGCGAAGAAGCGCACGGCCGAGTTTTGGGACGAGCGCGTGCCGAAATATCTCGGCTATTTCGAAGAGCTCCTCGCCGGCAATGGCGGTGCCTACGTCACCGGTCGCAGGCTGACTTACGTCGATCTCTCCCTGTTCCAGATCGTCGATGGGCTACGCTACGCCTTTCCCAAGCGCATGAAGGCGTTCGAGGGAAATATCCCGGGCCTCGTCGGCCTGCACGACCGGATCGCCGCGCGGCCGAACATCAAGGCCTATCTCGAAAGTGAGCGCCGCATTCCCTTCAACGAGCAAGGCATTTTCCGCCGCTACAAGGAATTGGACAATTAGTCGGTCCGGATAGCGGCTCACCATACGCCGGGCAGCAGGCGATAGCGCACGCGCGTCATATAGTTGGAATAGCCCGGCAGGCCCTCGCGCAACGTGCGCTCCTCGATGCCGATGCGGACAGCAAACAAAACGACGATGACCGGCGCCATCACGAGGCCCCACCACGAGCCCAGCAGCAGCGGCACGCCGGCGAAGAACAGGATCATGCCGCTGTACATGGGATGGCGTACATGCGCGTAAGGCCCCGTCGAGACCACGCGTTGTGCGCGGTCGGCCTGGAGCTTCACCACGGGTGCGGCGAACGAGTTCTCGCGGAACACCCACAGGATGAACAGCGTCGAGAGGACGAACAGCATGAGACCGAGCGCCTGCAACGCAACCGGCATGTCGGAGAATTGCGTGCGCCGGTCGAGCCCCATCGCGGCCAGCCAGGCCAGCATCGCAATGACGAAGACGATCATGAAGGCCTTGTCAGCGGCAGGCTGGTCCCTTTGCAGGACCGGCCGCAGACGTTCGGCGAGCAGCGCCGGATCGACCCGATAAAGCCACCAGCCGCAGAGCGGGCCGAGCAGGGCGCAGGTCGCGAGGAACACCCAGGCCGAAGGCCAATGCATCGTCCCGGCGCAAGCGAACAGCAGCGCGCCCATGCCGGCGGTGGTGATCGTGTTCTGCAATAGCAGTTTTGCGATCATGCTCGATCAGATTCCGTCATACGCCGGCGCATTGATAGCATTCTTCGGACAAACATGCGGCCGGTGCGACAGGGGTGGCTTCAAATCTTGATGGGCGATGTAAAGGCCGCCACGAGCCGAACCAGATCCGCCTGTCGTTTGGTTCCGGTCTTCGTGAAGATCCTGGTGAGATGGGTCTTGATCGTCGTTTCGGCGATGCCCATGCTTCTGGCCACGTCAGGAACCCCGCCGATTTCGACGATGGCCAGGAAGACGCGCAGCTCGGCCGGCGTCAGCTTGAAGAGCTTCCGGATGAGGTCGGGCGCGACGATCGTCTCGAGCGCTGCCTTGCTGACGAACAGGACGGCGCAGGCCTCATAGCTGGCCCCGAACATTTGCCGGCGTCCAGCGGTGAGCGGCAGGAGATTTCCGACATAATGCGAGCCGTTGCGGGCCGTCAGATGCAGCGAGATGCTCGCGCTCGTCATCGACCGGTCGCCGAGAGCCGTGCCCGCCAGCGCCTGCCGCAGCATCCGATCGGCATTCAGGTCCGACGTCACGAGCCGGCCGTGGACCGAACGAAGGACGTCGGCCTCGTCCAAAATCTCTCGCGCGCTCGCATTGGCGTGCGTGACATGACCGTCGGCATCGAGCAGCAGAACGGCGGTGCGCAGAGCGTCGAGCGTGCGGACCGACGTCGTCTCCAATGCATTCTGCTGCTGCAGCTTCTGTCTGACGAGCATGGCCCGTTGCATGTGCGGCGTCAGGTGAGAGATCGTCTGATACATCCTGCGATCGACGGGCGCGCCGCCCTTCATGATCGAGAGGCGGGATATTCCCTCGGCAGACTTGCCGAGCAGGATGTTGGCGGCGTCCTCGAGACCCTGCGGCCGCGCCCATTCGTTGTAGAATGTGGTCGTCCGGAATTCGTCGACGTCGATCCAGTCCCTGATCGTCTGGATTTGGCCGACCGCGGCGTGGAGCACGCTGCGCGACGGATCGAACGGCTCGTAGGTTTCGATGTAGGACCGAACATAGACGGGTTCGACACCGACGGCATGGGAGATCACGGCCCCGCCGGCCGCTCCGATCCAGACCAGACCGCCACTCTGGCCGCCCGCCAGGTCGACGATGCTGCCAAGTGTCGCCGTCCATCGGGATTCGTCGAGCGCTGCATCGTAGATGTCCGCCACCAGCGAGAGCAGCTTTTCATTCGGTTCCATACGCGTGTCCGTGAACGGATAGATGGGTTCGTTCGGCCTCACAGATGAGCACGCCGGATGTGGAAATTTGATGAGGCGGATCACACTTGTAGACGCTCACGCAGCCCTGGCGAGCCGCTGAGTGAGGTGCCGGGAGGAACGGGCCGGACGGAAGTGCGCAGGGACAGTCAGACCGAAGGTCAGTGCATCGTTCCGGCGCAAGCGAACAGCAGCGCGCGGATGGCCGCGGCGGTGATCATGTTCTGGAACGGCAATTTTGCGATCATGCGCAGGTCAGACGCGCACGATATTGGTCCCGCTATCCGGCGAAGATGCGGCCGGACACGCGAAAAGCCCGATCGACCGGATCGGGCGTTTCATCTTTGACCGGCCCTGATCAGGCGAGCTGATCGATCCGTGTGCCGTGACCCGGCGGCAGCGGCGCGGGCGGCGGCGGCTTGTAGGTCGGGTCGTTGTCCTTGGTCTTCTGGTCGTCCTGCTGCTTGGTCGCGTCGTAGCTCGGCACCACGATCGCGATCGGCGGCGGCGCAACGGTAGAGACGCTCATCCACAAATCCTCACACATGGAAACAATCGACCTTGCGCTGCGAGGAGCGAAGCTTCCGTCAAGCCAATCGTTAAAATGCGAGGGAGTTGGTGCGGTGGGATGCCGTTCTTGGTCCCGCGAGTGCACGATTTGAGAGGACCGCGGCACTCTCCTCGTCATTGCGAGCGCAGCGAAGAAATCCAGAATCCCGCCGCGGAAAGACTCAGGATTGCTTCGCTGCGCTCGCAATGACGGAGCGTGTGGAAAGAGCGAGTGGCGCCTACTCGTCCTTGCCGCGCGTGATCGCGATGGACGCATCCGTCTTGGTACGCGTGCATTCCATGTTGAGCCGGCGGTAGCGCATGACGACCTTGTCGCCGCGCAACGGTCCCATCCGCTTCAGGCAGCGTGTCGCGCCCGTCGTGGTGTCGTCCTTCGTGACGGTGAAGACGATCGCTGCCATCGACCCCACGAGTGAAAGGAACTCCGGCGTCGGCTTGCGATCGCCCTTGGCATAGAGCTCGATGGAATATCTGTCGCCGCGGCAACCCACGGACAGCTCCTTGGCCGCGGGGTGCGAGAGGTAGACGATGTTGGCGGCCCGGAAATTCACCTTGAGGCGCTCGACCTGGTTCGCCAGCTCCTTGGCGCTGTCATCGCAGCGATCCGCGCGGGCAGGCGAGGCGAGGGTCACAAGGCCGGTGATGGCGGCGGCGACCAGGATCGCGCCGCGGACGTTCAGTTTGAAAATCATGATGAAAAGCCCCTTAGGCCGCGCATTCAACCTTCGTCGCGCGCCGAGCGCAAGGGGTGCACTCGGAGCCTGCCGGGGACGGTCATCGCCACCTTGCGTCCGGCCGACGGCAACCAAAAAGGGCCGTCGTGACGCCGAATCGGGATGCCTCGACCGCGCCAGAACGCCTTCCATTCGCGGCAAAAAAGCTTAGAACGCTTCTACGCTTAGAGGCCCGCGAGGGCTCCAAAACCCCGAGATTTGCCCATGAACGCTCCCACCGCCTTCCCCGATCCAGCAAAACCCGTTCCGCCCTACAAGCACACCCCGCTGTTCCCGCTGGGCAAGGACGAGACGCCCTACAAGAAGATCACGGCCGAGGGTATCAGGGTCGAGAAGGTCCTGGGGAAGGACATGCTGGTGGTGTCGCGCGAGGCGCTGCGGGCGCTGTCGGAGGCGGCCTTTGGCGACATCAACCACTATCTGCGCCCCGGCCATCTGAAGCAGCTCCGCGCGATCCTGGAGGACGGCGAGGCGAGCCCGAACGACAAGTTCGTTGCGCTGGACTTCCTGAAGAATGCCAACATCGCGGCGGGCGGCGTGCTGCCGATGTGCCAGGACACCGGCACCGCGATCATCATGGGCAAGAAGGGCTGCAACGTCATCACCGACGGTGACGACGAGGCGGCGCTGTCGGAAGGCGCGCGCGACGCTTACCTGCGCCGCAATCTGCGCTACTCGCAGGTCGCGCCCTTGTCGATGTACGAGGAGAAGAACACCGCCAACAACATGCCGGCGCAGTGCGAGATCTACGCCGAGGGCGACGACGCCTACAAGTTCATGTTCATGGCGAAGGGCGGCGGCTCTGCCAATAAAAGCTTCCTGTTCCAGGCCACGCCCTCGGTGCTGACCAAGGACCGGCTGCTCGCCTTCCTGAAGGAGAAGATCCTGACGCTGGGCACCGCGGCGTGCCCGCCCTATCATCTCGCCATCGTGATCGGCGGCACCTCGGCCGAGCTGTGCATGAAGACGGTGAAGCTCGCCTCCGCCCGCTATCTCGACGCGCTGCCGACCCACGGCTCGCCCGACGGCAACGCCTTCCGCGACGTCGAGATGGAGCAGGAAATCCACAAGATGACGCAGTCGCTCGGCGTCGGCGCGCAGTTCGGTGGAAAGTATTTCTGCCACGACGTGCGCGTGATCCGCATGCCGCGCCACGGCGCCTCGCTGCCGATCGGGCTCGGCGTGTCGTGCTCGGCCGACCGGCAAGTGCTCGGCAAGATCACCAGGGATGGCGTCTATCTCGAAGAGCTCGAGCACAACCCCGCGCAGTATCTGCCGCAGGTCGAGCAGTCGCTCGGCGGCGAGGTCGTCAAGATCGACCTCAACCAGCCGATGAAGGATATCCTGGCGACGTTCTCGAAGTACCCGACCAAGACGCGGGTCTCGATGACCGGCACCATGATCGTCGCGCGCGATAGCGCGCACGCCAAGCTGCGCGAGCGCCTTGAGAGGGGCGAGCCGCTGCCGGACTATTTCAAGAACCATCCGGTCTACTATGCCGGTCCCGCCAAGACGCCCGAGGGCTACGCCTCCGGCGCGTTCGGCCCGACCACCGCGGGCCGCATGGATTCGTTCGTCGACCAGTTCCAGGCGGCAGGCGGTTCGATGGTGATGGTGGCCAAGGGCAACCGGGCACCTGCCGTGCGCGAGGCCTGCAAGAAGTATGGCGGCTTCTATCTCGGCTCGATCGGCGGTGCGGCCGCGAACCTCGCCGAGCACTGCATCAAGAAGGTCGAGGTGCTCGAATATCCCGAGCTCGGCATGGAAGCGATCTGGCGCATCGAAGTCGTCGACTTCCCGGCATTCATCATCATCGATGACAAGGGGAATGACTTCTTCAAGGAGTTGAATCTGGGCTAGCGCTACTTTCCCCGGATGCGGCGTAGCGCGAAGCGGTGCGCCGCTGATCCGGGGGCCACATGGCGCATGGGTCCCGGCTCTGCGGAGCAGCGCCATAGCGCGTCGAAGACGCGCGTGAACGCGCTTTTGGCGCTGCACCGCGTCCGGGACACGAGAGCGGTGTTAGCCCGCTCCATTTCCCTAACTACAATTCGTAACCTGGTTCGAGCACAGCGAGCGCCACCAGCCGCGGACGCCGTCCTGGCTCTCGACGAGGCCCCAGAGGCCGCTACAGGCAAAGATGCGTTTCGGGCCGCCGTCGGTGTCGATTGGACCGCCAAGCTCGCGCTGGGCCGGCATCCATTTCGCATCGACGAACGGCGCCTGGAAAAGTCCGCCCATGCGCGTCGCGCCGTTGGCATAGGACGCGCCGACCTTGTTGGACGCGACCCAGCCGCGCCCCGCATAGGGTTTTGGCGCGCTGCGTGGATATCTCTTCTCGTCCTCGTAATCCTTGCCCGGCGGCTTGGCGCCTTCGATCAGGAACCATCCGTCCTTGAAGCCGATGATGCGGAATTCGGTGAGCCAGCCGCCCTCGGGCGTGTTCTCGGCGCCGCCAAGCTTCAGCCGATAGGGCGGCGGCAGCGTGCCGAGCACGCGCGCTTTCACCGAAGGCTCGGCGCGGACGTTGAGGCCATCAGGATCCTTGTCGATGGACCAGGCGCCGAGATCGCAGGGCTCGGTGCCATCGGGCAGCGTTGCGCGCCTGGCGGCGAGACCGGCGTGGAGCTTTGCGAAATCGGTATCGTCGTTGTCAGGATCCGGCCCGCTGCGCGGCTTCAATTCGGCCGAGACTGCGCGCGTCGCATCCGGCGTCAGCGTGACGACGAGGGCCTGGCGCGCAGCGAACACGCTTGCCGGTGTCTTCGGATCGTTCGACGAGGCCGGATAGACGGCGAGGGTGCCGGTCGATCCTTCGGTCCGGTAGGCCGTGCCGGCGACATAGCCCGCCGGCACCATGGCGAGCGCGCTTGCGCGCCACGCCGGTTCGGTGTCATCCGCGCGCGCCGCTTGCGTCGCGACACACAGGATCGTTGCCGCGATGAGACGGAGCACGCGCACGGTTCGCAACGTGCCTATGCGCGCGCGCCCGTGAACGGAAAACTGCCCATCGGGCCGATGCCCATCTCGCCGCTCATGCTGTCGCCGGACACCGTTCCGATGAACTCGAGCGTCAAAGGCATCGGATTGGTGATCGAGACTTTCCAGTTGACGGCGTCGCCGCTGATGGCGCCGTCGAAGATCTCGGCCGAATTGCCGTCGGCACCCTGCGTTCCGGTCAGTGTGCCGCCGGAGCTGAGCAAGGTCAGGGTGGCCTTGCGCTCGCCCATGGGCGTCGTCATGGTCAGAGTCCAGTTGCCGTCCACGGCCATTCGTGTCTCCCAACTTTTTCCCGGCACCTTGCGACAATCCGCAAGGTGAGCCAGGGACGCCTATAGCCTAACTCGCGTGACGTGCCTAACGCTCTCTTTGACGCGCCCTTAAGCGCGGGCTGCGCGAATACGGCTGCCGATGAGCAGGCGGAAGGCCACGTACTGGATCGCGAACGCAACGATCTTCGCGCCGATCAGGACCACCGAAATATAGAAGGCCCACAGCTTCATGTCGCCGGTCATGGCAACCGCAACGGTCCCCGCGGCGAGCGCAAACATCAGCGCGGCCCAAGCGTAGCCCGCGAAGGTAACGTATTCCGGAATGGTCTCGGTCACGATCGCCGGCAGATAACGCAGCATCCAGCCGCGCTTGAGCATGATGATGCCGATCGCGACATGCCCGATCGCGGGCTTCGCCAGCACGAAGCGTGGGTCGTGGGTGAGCAGCGTTGCGCCGCCGAGCACGATGACTAGCCCGAGGCTCGCCCAGGTCATGTAGCCCAGCGTCTGGCCCTTGATCCGCGACCAGATCACCTGGCCGATGGCGCCAAGGATCGCGACTGCGGTCGCGAGGATGACGTTGTCGGTCACGAGATAGATTACCAGGAAGACGATGGTGGAGAGGAAATCAGAGACGAGCCGGCGGAATACGTCTTTCATCGTCTGTCCTGTCTTCAATGGGTGTGGGGCAGCACGGCGGCGGGCGCAGCATATTTGATCTGGCGATACTCGGGATACCATTTTGTGAAGTAGATCGCGCTGTTGCGGGCGGCGAAGGCGACCGCAAGGCCCGACCAGAGCGGCAGGCCGGGGACGTAGAGCAGCACGATGTTGGCGGCCATCATCAACAGCGCGGCGGCGGTCCAGGCGCCGGTGATGACGTAATTGGCGGTGAGGAAGCCGGGCATCGCCGCCGTCTCGGCCGGGACCGTTTCAACCGCATATTGCAGCGTGAACGGGTGGCGGACCAGCATCGAGCCGAGCGAGATGACGAAGATGCCGATGTCGACCGACAGCTTGACGCCCAGCGTGCCGAGCTTCGGGTCGATCAGCGCGAGGTAGAGACCGATTGCGGCGAATACGATCGCCGAGCCCATCGCCAGGATCTTCACGGAGCGGCCGCGCACGACATCGACCGTGATGGTGGCGAGGCAGATTGCAGACGCGGCGAACACGCTTGAAGTGGCCGACGTCACCAGCATCAGGAAAGTGTAGGCGCCGTAGGGCGCGAGGATCAGGAAAATCGCCATGAGCCGCCTCGGTCTGGCTAATCTTTACGATGTAAAGATCAATAAATCAGGAACGGTGTCGGGTCAAGCGAAATCTTTACAGTGTCAAAATAACGTAGGTGACTTCCAAAAAGTGAAGGGCAGCAATGGCTTGGTCGGACGCCTCGTCGGCGAATTCCGCCCCGGGCAGGCGCGACAGGATCGGCAGCGCGGCGGCGAACAGGAGGCCGACCGAGAGCAAGATGCCGCCGTTGAAGATGACATGGCCGCTCCGTCGCAGCCGGATCATCCGGAGTGCGAGCGCGGCGCAGGCCAGGGCGAGGACGGCAAGGCAATCTGCGGTGATCGAGGGCATGTGCATGCGAGGCCTCTTTGGTGACATCCGCGATGTCATTCCGGGGCTCGCGACGTCGTCGCGCCCCGGAATGACGAGGCGAGAGTTACTGCGCGCCCACCCAATTTCCGTGAAAGCCGTCGGGCACGCGGTGGCCGAGCTGCACCAGCGCAACGGGACCGGCTTCGACATCGGTGGCGTTGAACACGGCGAGGTCGCTGCGGTTCTCCCGCGCGCGCCAGACCACCGCCAACAGCCAGCCGTCGCCTTCCGCGGCATCCGTCGCGCGCTCGACGAACACCGGCTCGGAGATGGTATCGCCGGCCGGCAGCAGATAATGACCGAGCCGTCTGCCGTTGCCGTCGACATGGACGACGCCCGAAAGCGCGCCGAACATCGGCAGCCGCGGATTGGCGCAGGCGTACCAGCCGTGACGACTTTTCAATCCGGCGCGGCGGTCGTCGATGCGGGGGAATTCGCCGGTGAGATCGTCGAGATAGGTCTGCTGGAAGCGGTCGGTCGTCCCTGAGAGATCGAACGTCCAGCGGCAATGGCGGGCGCGTGATTTCTCCGGATCCGTCGGCCGGCCATCGGGATGCGGAAACAGCGGCGCTTCCTCGAACTGCATGACGTCGGCGATGATGCGGTTGCCGTCCTCCCACGCGTTCATGATGTGGAAGACGTAGCAGGCTTCACCGCGGAACCAGACGATGTCCTTGGCCGTGCCGTTGCGCTTCATCACGCCGACATAGGCGCCCTTGTCCGGCTCCCAGGCATAAGGCGGCCGTCCGCTCATCGCGCGCTCCATGCTGCCGGTGATCGGGAGGATCGGAAACAGCACGTGGTTCTCGGTGACGATGAAGTCGTGCACCATGCTGGCGTAGGGCGCCTCGAAACGTTCGAAGCGCGTGGCCTTGCCTGTTAGGTCGATCGATCCGTAGGAGAGGGCAGGGGTCAGCGGACCCGCGGCGTTGTAGCCGAAGAACACGAGCTCGCCGGTGACCGGGTCGACCTTCGGATGCGCCGTGAAGCTGCCGGCGACGCGGCCCTGGTAATTGTGATAGCCGCGCGTCGCCAGCGTGCCCGGCTCGATCTCGGTCGGCAGATGCGCTTCTTCCAGCGCCAAGAGCTTGCCGGCATGAAAGATGATGTTGGTGTTGGCGACGCCGCCGTCAGTGAGGTTTTGCGGCGCATCCGGCAGCTTGCGGCCGAAGCCGCCGAACAGCGCGCGGCCTGCATCGTGCTCGGCCAGCCATTTCGGCGTGCGGACCCAGCGGTTGCGATAGCTGGCGCGGCCGTTCTCGAGGTGGAAGGCATGCAGCATGCCGTCGCCGACGAACCAGTGCGCACCGGGCGCATCGAACTGCGGATTGGGACCGTTGCGATAGAGCACGCCATTCAGATCGCGCGGCAATTCCCCGACGATTTTGAGGAATGGCGCGTCGGCTTCGAATGGAATCGGACCGAGGTTATGGCGGCGCTCGGTGACGGCGTCGTGCTGCACGGCGTATCCCTCTCCATCTTTACATCGTAAAGATCGAATAATGCCGATCGCCGCATTCGTCAAGTGAAATCTTTACACTGTCAACATTGCGTCATATAGCTTGCAAATGGCCAAAAGCGACGCCAAGAGCGAGACAGCGCGCAAGCCGCGTACCCCGAGCAAGACATCGACGGCCGCGAGCGCGCAGGCGCGTTCCACACGCCGTCCGGCAGTAGCGAAGACGGAGACGCCGTATCATCACGGCGCCCTGCGCGAGGCGCTGCTCCAGGCCGCCGAACGGGTGCTGGAGCGCGACGGGCTCTCCGGCCTGACCTTGCGCGCGGTGGCGCGGGAGGCGGGCGTCTCGCATGCCGCGCCGACCCATCATTTCGGCGATCTCACCGGCCTGCTCAGTGAGCTCGCGGCCGTCGGCTTCCGCCAGTTCAACGCGGCGATGGCCTCGTCCTGCGACGCCGCCACCACGCCGCTGGAGCGCGCGCTGGCGCGGCCGAAGGCCTATGTCGCCTATGCGCAGGCCCATCCCGGCATGTACGGCATCATGTTCCGCACCGAACGGCTCGATTATTCCAGGCCCTCGCTGCACGAGGCGGCCGAAGCCTCCTTCGCCGGCCTTGCCAATGCTATCGGCATGATGCGTCAGGAGCAGATCAGCGAAGATTCGCTGACGCTGAACCAGGGCGCGGCGATCGCGCGCGCATGGTCGATGGTGCACGGCTTCACCATGCTGCTGCTCGACGGCCGTCTCGAGGACATTCTGGGGCGGCTGCCCGAAGGGACGACGGCCGAACAGTTGCTCGAGGCAATGCTAACGGCGCCTATCACGGCGAAGCTGCCGGCATAGCGCGTTCGGGCGGGCGGTGTCCTAGCGCATCGTCGCGAGTTCGACCGCGCGTCCACGCGTGCCGACAATCTTCACCTCGTCCTTGCCGCAAGTGAAGCCGCGGGCGAGATCGTCCGCCGCCTTGCGCGCGAGCTCATTGGCGGTCGGGTTGGCGATGGCATCGACATAGGCGACGTGGCAGACCGGCCCCGGCGGCAGCCGCGTCAGGACGAGCATGGCCTTGGTGTTCGGCCGTCCCTGCCTGTCGGGATCGGTGCTATCGGCGATGTGCCAGCGCTGGATCATGGCAAACGGCTTGGTGCCCGCGCTACGCCATTCGACGGTGGCCTCCGATGAATTGAATGGCGCGAACCAGACCTTTGCCGCCGGTTCCTCCGCTGCGGCCTTGCGATTGCGGCCGACCGAGACGATTTCGCGCAGATCATCCTCGGCGATCAGCACGATCAGGCCGTCTTTTCCCGGGCAGACCCGCGTGGTGCTGCCGTCGAGCTCGCTGGGCTTGCCGATCTGGCGGCAGTCTTTTGGCGCTGTGGAGGAATAGGTGCTGCCCATGGATTGGGCGGCGACGTGACCCGCGCTCAGGCAAGTCAGCAGCACGGTCAGACAAAGGAACGCGATACGCCTCATGACGACGCCTTGATACAGAGGGAACTCGCTCCATCAGACGTCTTCATTGTGGGCAAGGTTCAAACAGAGGCGGGATGTACCTGACAGCGGCGCGGAATCGTTCTAGAAGGGCGCCTTCCGCTGCGCTTACCGCGCTTCGTCCGCGACATCTCATTCGATCATGCCAACCATCGCTTCCAGCAAATCCTATCGCGTCGGCCGTTCCAAGACCGGACTTGGCCTCTTCGCCACCATGCCGATCAAGAAGGGGACCCGGATCATCCGTTATTTCGGACCGATCCTGGACTCCAAAATTCCCGCGCATGACGAGATCGAGAACAAATACCTGTTCGAGCTCAACAACCGCTGGACCATCGACGGGTCGGTGCGCAAGAACCTCGCCCGCTACATCAACCATTCCTGCCGTCCCAACGCCGAGTCCGACGTTCGGCCGCGCGAGCGCAAGGTCTTCATCCGCGCCATCAAGAACATCGAGCCGGGCGACGAGATCAACTACGATTACGGCACCGACTACTTCAAAGCCTATCTGAAGCCGATCGGCTGCAAATGTCCTTCCTGCGAGGCCAAGCGCAAGAAGCTGCGCGCCGAGGCTCGCGCCGAACGCGCCAAGGTGAAGGCGCGCACGGAAGCCAAGGCCAAGAAGGCGGGCGCGAAGGCCGGCAAGAAGAAGCTCAACGGCCATGCCGTTGGCAAGAAGAACGGTCGCGCGCGGACATAGCCGTTGGCCGCGGTGTCATGCCCCGCGAAAGCGGGGCATCCAGTACGCCGCAGCCCATCCGCATCCGTCTACTGTCTCGGAATACTGGGTCGCCCGGTCGAGCCGGGCGACGACGGCGAGTGACGTGGCCTCACGCGGCCACCACATTCCCGCTCTTCCGCAATCCCACATATTGCAGCTCGGCAAACACGCCGGTCGCAATCGCCTGCGCGACGACCATGAGCTCGCCGCTGATGTTCGGCGACACCGCGCCCGAGAACAGCAGCGCGATGCTGCCGACCGTCCAGGCCGCGTTGCCGACCACGACCAGCAGTACGAGCGACCTCGCCACGGAGGCACGCGAGGCGAGCCAACCGACCAGCGCGGTGTAGGCGATCAGGAACAGGCCGGTCTCACGCAGCAGCGCTTCAGGCAGGTTGAACAGCGATGCGAACGCGCCGGCGCCGAAGGTGAAGCCGAGGGCGGCGACGCCGCTGAAGATGGCGTCGGCGAGAAGCGCGCGGCGCAGGAAGGTGGATGCGTCGATCATCATGGTCTCCATGGTTGGGTTGGGCTTCGGGGATGAATTCAGTGGCGTCCGCGCCACCAGGCGCGGAGCAGGCGGGCGAGGCGGAACGGGCAGAGGCTCTTGCCGACGCCGTGCTCGAAGGCTGTGACCTGCGCGACGACATAGTGGCCGGTCGAATGCACCAGCGGCTCGGGCATGTTGAGGCTGCGTGCCAGCATGCGGGTCGCGAGCGTCACGGCCCAGGGAACAAGGTGGTCTGCGATGGTCCGGTAGAGCAGCAGCGCGATCATGGTCATCTCCTGTTGCGACCGAAGATGCGCCGTGGCGGGGACCAATTCGATTACCTCGCGGGTAAAGAATGCGCCCGTTCGCGACAGTCCCGCCAGAAGCGCGACGCCGCAAAAGCCCTGCTCGCTCAATACCCCCGGCCGATCGCTCGATCGAAAAGCAATTCGAACGGCATCGCCAAGCAGTCGAGCGCCCCTTCGGCGTGTGGATCGATCAATGGCCTGCGGAGAAGAAGATCGAGAAGATCAAGCGCGGCAGGCTGGTCGCTGTGCGCAGTCCCGAGACCATCGCTCCACTAGAAAGATGGGCCGGTTATTTGAAGAAGCGTTCCGGCAGGCTCTCCCGGCAAGACATCAGGCGCCCTGATGTGCTTGCCATCTTCTGGGCGATGCAGGCTGAAGGCAGGTTGGCGACCCGTGACCGAGTCCACAGTATTGGTGAGCATGTCTGCGACTACGCCGACCGCGAAGGTGATGGCTACAATCCGTTCCGTGCATGCAAGAAGCAGCTCACTATCAACGTTTCGACACCACGCGATGGACGAGCGCGATGACCTCGTCGGCTTCCTGTTCGGTGCTGTCAAAGCGAGCCACGAACCGGATTACGTCCTGGCCCCGTCGCGCGAATTGCAGCCCGCTCGCTGCAAGACGGTTGATGGCCAAAGCGGGCAGGTTGATGAAAACCAAATTGGCTTCCACTGGCGCAATGAGCTGAACGTCGGGCAGCGCAGCGAGACCCGCTCCAAGATGCGCGGCCACGGCATTGGCCTTCGCCGCGAGCCGCAGATAAAGGCGATCCTCGACGTAGGCGAGCAGCTGTGCCGACGCAAAGCGCATCTTCGACGAGGTCTGGCCGGCGCGGCGAAGCCGATAGGACAGGGATTCGACGAGATCCTGATCGAACACCACGATCGCATCCGCCGACATCGCCCCGTTCTTGGTCGCCCCGAAGGACAGGATGTCGACGCCGGCGCGCCATGTCATGTCGGCCGGGCTGCAATCGAGCGCGTTGGCGAACCGGGCGCCATCCATGTGCAGCGACAGATTCCTGTCGTGGGCGATTGCTCCGATTTCGGCGATCTCGGCGAGGGGATAGATCGTTCCATATTCGCTGGCCTGAGTGATCGACACCGCATCGGGCTGGGAGCGATTGCGGACTCCCCAAGTCGCCTGGCCCAGCGCCTGGCGCAGGCTCGACGGCTCGATCCGAAAGTTTCGGCCGGACATGGCGACGAGCTTCGCGCCGCCTGTGAAGGCTTCGGTCGCGCCGCCTTCCGCGGTGTGGATATGCGCCTCTTCGTGACAATAGATGGCGCCATAGGGCCGCGCGCAGCTCGCGAGTGACAAGGCGTTGGCCGCCGTACCGGTCGAGACCGGGAACACGGTGACCGCGGTCTCGAACAGCTCCGAGAAGCGCGCATTCAACAGTCTCGAATAATCGTCGTCCCCATAGGCGGCGGCCGGGCCGCGGTTGGCCTCGGCGATCGCTCGCAGAATCTCGGGGCAGACCGGCGCGACATTGTCGCTGCGGAAATTCGGGAGCGTCGGGGCTGCTTCGTTCATACCGTCCTGTCCTGCCGTCATATCACGGTTGATTCCTGCTTGTTGATGCGCCGATTGATCAGAAGCAACGGGATTGCGGTGACGAGGATAAGCACCGCGGCCGCGGCGGCCGCCAGACCCGCGCCGGTGCCCTCGATGGCATGGTACATCACGACGGTCGTGGTGACCCAGCCGCTCGCATAGAGCACAATGGTCGCGCTCAACTCGGATGCCGCGGTGATCCAGACCAGCACCAGCCCGCCGACAAGGCCGCTGGCCATCAACGGCACGGTCAGGGTCGCGAAGGTTTTGCTTGGCGAGACCCCGAGATTGATCGAGGCTTCCTCGAGCGAGGGATCGAGCTGGTGCACGATTGCCGAGGACGACCGGATCGCGAAGGGGAGCTTGCGGACGACATAGGCGATGACCAGGATCAGCCAGCCGCCGGTCAGAATCAAGGGACCGCTGTTGAACGCGATGATGAGCCCGATCGCCAGGATCGTGCCCGAGACCGCAAACGGCACCATGCCGACGAAATCGAGCAATCCCGACAAGCGCGAGCGGTGCCGGGCCACGACATAGCCGATCGGAGCGCCGATCAGCATGGTGGCGACGGCCGCGATGCTGGCGAGCGTCAGCGTGTTGAGCAGCGGCCGATAGGAGCCCGACAATAGGGTGGCGTAATTGCCCAATCCGAACTCCCAGGTCAGGACAGGGCCGCGAAAGCGCAGGAGGGAGATCATCAACACAGCCGCGAACGGCAGCAGCGAGGCAATCACAATGCCCCAACTCACGATCGTGGCCGTGAGCCGCAGTCCCGGCGTCAAAGGCAGCTTCGCGGGCGCGCTGCGGGCGTTGGTCGAAAACCGGCGCTTGCCGAGGTAGTGCCGCTGAACGAGCAGCGCGATCGCCGTGCAGGCGATCAGGAGCACGCTGAGTGCGCCCGCCGCGGCCGGGTTGGCATCAGATTCGCCGGCGAACAGCTTGAAGATGTCGACGGCCAGGAACGGCCGGTCCTCAGCCAGCACCGCTGGCACGCCGAAATTCTCGAGTGCCTCAATGAACACCAATAGTCCGCCGGCAAGGATCGCCGGCATCACGATGGGCAGCAGCACGGTGCGGATCACATAGGGCCGTGAGCCGCCGAGATTGCGGGCTGCCTCCTCCATCGAGGCGTCGACTGCCTGGAATCCGGCCAGCACGGGCATGACGACGTATGGATAGAGCGTCAACGTGAACACGATGACGATGCCGGGCACGCCGTAGATCGATCCGATCGGGATGCCGATCCCGCGCAGAGCGGTGGTGACGACGCCAGCATGGCCGAACAGCAGCACGAGGGCGTAGGCGCTGACGAACGAGGGCAGGACCAGCGGCAAGGACGCAAGCGTCAGCAGCAGCGCGCGGCCCGGTATGTCGATCCGGGCAAGACAGAAGGCGAGCGGGATGCCGATCGCGCATGCGAAGGCCGTCGCGAGCGCGGCGCAGAGCAGACTGTTGCCGATGCTGCCGAGATAGTAGCGGCTCTTCACAATCGCCGCATAGTTCCCAAGTGTCAGGCCGCCCGTGCCGTCGATCCGAAAGCTTGCATCCAGGACGAGCGCCAGCGGGTAGAGCAGAAACACCGCGAGCAGCACCAACGCCGCCAGCGTCACGATGGTGGCGAAGCGTTTCATGGCGCTGGATACGCCGTGATCTGGGCAGGGTCGTAGGCAAGGGTGAGCGGCGCGCCGGGCAAGAGATCGAGCGCCTGGCCGCCGAGCGCCGCGATCCGAATCTGGGTGCCGTCCGGCAGGGTTGCGTGGAGGCGTTGTACCGGGCCGAGAAATTCACGCAGCGCCAGACGCGCATGCACAAGCGAGCCACCGGAACCGTCTCGCAGCTGCAGGGCCTCCGGCCTGACCGACAGCAACACCGGCGCGCCCGGCGCTGCGACCTCGCCTCTGACCGTGAATTCCGTTCCGGCTGCTGCGACAGGCGTGTTACGGCCGTCGAAAGCCCCCGCGATGCCCGGCACCATATTGGTCGAGCCGAGGAATTCGGCGACGAAGGCGGTCTGCGGCATCCGATAGATGCGCTCCGGCGTGTCCACTTGCTCGATCTTGCCGTGACGCAAGACGGCGATGCGGTCGGAGATGGCGAGTGCCTCCTCCTGATCATGCGTCACGTAGATCGCAGTCAGGCCGAGCGCCTGCTGCAGCTGTCGGACCTCGATCCGCATTTCGGTGCGCAGCTGCGCGTCGAGGTTGGACAGCGGCTCGTCGAACAGGAGCACGGCGGGCTCGATCACGAGCGCGCGGGCGATTGCCACGCGTTGCAGCTGACCGCCGGAGAGCTGGTGTGGCGAGCGTGGACCGTAACCTGCAAGGCGCACCCGCTCGAGCGCCTTGTCGACGCGCGATGCGATCTCGCCAGCCGGAATCTTCCTGGCCTTCAGCCCGTAGGCCACGTTTTCGGCGACGGTGTGGTTCGGGAAGATCGCGTAGTTCTGAAACACCATGCCGGTGTCGCGGCGATGCGCGGGCAGAGCATCGATGCGCCGGCTGTCGAAGCAAATGGAGCCGGATTCGACGTCGATGAAGCCTGCGATCATGCGCAGCAACGTCGTCTTCCCGCAGCCTGACGGCCCAAGCAGCGTGAACAGCTCGCCATGCTTGATGTCGAGCGAGATGTCGTCCACGGCCCGCACCGCGCCGAAGGTGCGGGTTAGGTTTTCAATCCGGATCGCGGTCATCGGATCAGCGCGTGTTCTGGATCGTGGTTTTCAGCCGCGCGAGGGTGTCGCGACGGGCCGCTTCCCATTTGGTGTCGTCATAGGGCAGCACCTTGACCGCCGAGAACGGCAGCATCCCCGGTGCGACCGCCTCGAGTTCGATATCCTGACGGGCAGGGCGCCGGAACGTCGCCTTCAGCAACATCTCCTGGACTTCCTTGCTGGCCAGATAATCGACCAGCCGTTTGGCAGGCTCGGGGTTCGGTCCGCCTTTCAGGATGGCCGCGCCCTCGACGCCCGCATAGGTGCCCTCGGCCGGATAGGCGACGCTCACGGGCGCACCGTTATGGGCCCACAGGAAGCCGGCATATTCGAGCGTGATGCCAAGCGGATATTCGCCGCTGCCGATCCCGTCGAAGACCTGGGTCGAGCGGTTGAGCACCTTCGCATTCGCAAGCAGCCCGTCCATCTTGGTCCAGGCTGCGTCGTCCGCGCCCCACAGCGAGAGAAGCGTGGTCGCGGCCGCATATGAGAATCCGGAATTGGCAGGGTCGGTAAAGGCGAGCTTGCCTTTCCATTTCGGATCGAGGAGGTCTGCCCAGGCTTTGGGCCCATTGGCCTTGTCGATCGCCTTGGTGTTCTGGCCGATCACAACGACCTGGATGTTGGTGCCCAGCCAAAGGTCGTTTGGATCGCGAAATTGCGCCGGCACGGCTTCGCGGCCTTTCGCCGCGTAAGCCTGAAGGTGCGGGCTCGCGAGCCGCAGCAGCGTCGCACTGACGCCCCAGATCACGTCGCCCTGCGGATTGGCGGCCTCGGACGCGACGCGGCGCACCAGCACACCTGATCCGGTCGAGACCACGTCGACCTTGATTCCGGTCGCCTTGGCGAAGCCCTCGGCTACAAGCTTGTTCACAGTGTCGTCGTTGGCCGAATAGAGCACGACGTTCTGCTGGGCCGAGGCCAGCCCGGCCGCGAACAGCGATGCCGCGAGCGTCACGACTCGGGCGAGGATGGAGGCA
Source organism: Bradyrhizobium sp. Mp27 (assembly GCF_029953005.1). NCBI lineage: Bacteria > Pseudomonadati > Pseudomonadota > Alphaproteobacteria > Hyphomicrobiales > Nitrobacteraceae > Bradyrhizobium > Bradyrhizobium sp. Mp27. Next base: position 20,453 of record NZ_JASAUS010000059.1, read on the forward strand.
GGAGATCTCATCGTGGTTCGCCCTCGTGGGTTCAGCGATTGCTCATGCGGTTGCGGCGAGGTACTCGGTGGCCGCCTTGAGCCCGGCGCCGGGTTCGATCGGCAGGCCGAACTTCGTGAGTGCGTCCTCGAGATGCAGAAGGTCGGTCAGAATGGTCCCCGCGCTCAAAGCACCCATCGTGCCAAACCGGATGACACGGCCGGAGAGACGGTTGCGGGCGCCTGCGATCACTGTGCGGTGATCCTGGTAGAGCTGCCGCACGATGGCTCCGCCTTCGAGCCCGTCGGGGACCTTGAAAACCACGACCGTGTTCGAGCGTGGCTCATCGCGGCAAAAATCTGCGAGTCCGAGCGCCGCGCCGCCGGCGCGCAGCGCGGCGGAGAGCTTCTTGTGGCGCGCGAGTACATTGGCGAAGCCTTCCTCGTGCATCATCGTCAAGGCCTCACGCAGGCCATAGATGAGGCTCACCGGTGCCGTGAACGCGGTCTCGTTCTGCTCCGCGGATTTCAGCGCGCGACGGAAATCCCAATAGAAGGCCGATCGCTGCTCGTCCTGCCCGATCACGCGCCACGCCTTGGCGCTGACGCTGGCAAGTGCGAGGCCAGGCGGGCACATCAAGGCCTTTTGCGAGGCCGAGACGACGATGTCGACGCCCCATTCGTCCTGCCGCATCGCGATGCCGCCCAGACCGCTGACGGAGTCTGCGATGAGCAGCGTTGGCCGGTCGCGCACCAGTGCGCCGAGCGCCGCGAGATCGGCCACGATCCCGGTCGAGCTCTCATTGTGCACGACGACGACGGCGCGGTAGGCGTGCTCGCGCAATCGGGCTTCCACCGCGGCGACATCGATCGCCTGGCCCCATTCGATCGCGACCGTGTCGACGGTGATGTTCATGGCCTTGGCGATCGTGGTGAAACGCTCACCGAACTGACCATGCTCGACTACGAGGATCCGATGGCCCGGTCCAGCCACGTTGACGAGCGCAGCCTCCATAACGCCGGTTCCGGAGCTCGCAAAGAACAGGATGCGGTTCGTCGTGCCTAAAATCGGGCGGATCATCTCCTCCGCCTCGCCGATTGCAGTCCGGCATTCGGGTCCGCGATGGTTGACCATCACCCGAGCCATCGCCTGCCGCACCCGCTCGGGCACTTCGGTTGGACCGGGAAGCCGAAGACGGTATCCCGTCGAAGCAATGGCGTTCGGAGTGTCTGTGGTCGTCATAGCTTGAAGTCACCGTTTTGACGCATGTAGGGAACGAGGCCGCCCGCGCGCAGGATCGCCAGCATGATCGGCGGCAGCGGCTCCGGGCTGAGCGTCTCACCGCTGCGTTCGTTGCGGATCGTGCCGGTGCCGTCGGAGATCAGGATGTCGCCCTCGCGAATCCCGCCGGTTTCGCAGACAAGCGGCAGCAGGCCGTTGTTGATCGCGTTGCGGTAGTAGGTGCGCGAGAAACTTCGCGCCATCACCGCCGGAATGCCGGCCCCGAGCACGGTCGTCACCGCAACCTCCATCGCCGAGCCGCAACCGAAATTCTTGCCCGCCACCAGGATGTCTCCCGGTTGAACAGAAGCTGCAAAGGTCGGATCGACATGCTCGAACAGGAATTGCCTGAGAACGGCGGGGTCGAGGCTCTCCCGCTTGCGGGTCGAGCTGATGATCGAGTCGGTGTTGACGTCGTCGCCGACAAGTCGCGCGCGTCCTCGCAGGGCTGTCATCGCGACACCTCGCGAGGATCGGTCACGACACCGCGCGTCGCGGCGGCTGCGCAAGCGGCCGGGGAGGCGAGGTAGATCGATGCCTTGGCGTTGCCCATGCGGCCCTTGAAGTTGCGGTTGGCGGTGGAGATCACCGAAACCCCGTCGCCGGGGATCACCCCGCAGGTCCCGCAGCAGGAGCCGCAGCCCGGCTCGACCACGGTGGCGCCGAAGCCGACCAGGGCGTCGAGCGTGCCGTCGGCCGTCATGGCGTCGCGGACCTCGCGCGATGCCGGCGTGACCACGAGCTGCACGCCGGGTGCAACGCCTCCACCCGCCTCGAGCACCGCGAGAGCCTGATGGAAGTCGCGTAACCTGCCGCCGGTGCAGGTGCCGAGATAGACCATCTGTACCGGCGTGCCGGCCGCATCCTCGAGCGCCACGACCTGATCCACCAGATGCGGCAACGCGATCCGCGGCGTGAGGGCGTCGAGCGCGATCTCCACGGTCCGGCTGTAGTGCGCATCCGGATCCGCTGCGACCGGTTCGAAAGCCTGGCCGGTGCGGCCGTGCAGATAGGCGACGGTTTCAGCATCGGCCGGGAAGATGCCGGTCTTCGCGCCCATCTCGACCGCAAGATTGCTCAGGACGAGGCGGTCCTCCAGCGCGAGGGTGGCGACACCCGGTCCTGCGAATTCGAGTGCCTGATAGGCGGCACCGTCAGCGCCGAGCATGCCCGCGAGGGCCAATGCGATATCCTTCGCATAGACGCCGCTCGGCAGTTGTCCGGTCAGGACGACGCGGATCGAATCCGGCACGCGCAGCCAGATCCGGCCACACAGCATGACCGCGGCGAGATCGGACGAGCCGATCCCGGTCGCAAAGCAATTCAGTGCCCCGTATGTCACGGCATGGCTGTCGGCTCCGACGACCAGACCACCCGGCAGAGCGCGGCCCGTCTCCACGATGAGCTGGTGACCGATTCCTTCGCCAGCTTCATGCAGCGTGACGCTGAACCGCCTGGCGAAGTCCCGCATCACGCGATGCAGCTCGATCGTCTGCGGGCTTGTCGGCGGCACGTAATGGTCAAGCGCAAAGACCAATCGTGCGGCATCGCGCACATTCTCTCCGCCCATCGCCTTGAAATAGTCGAGCGCCATCGGGACCGAACCGTCGGTGCCGAGCGCGCAATCGACCTCGCAGACCACGAGGTCCCCGGCGTGCGCATCCTGCCCGGATTTTCGAGCGAGGATCTTCTCGGAGATCGTACGCCCGACCATCGCTAGACCTCTGGCATCTCGCAGCCGAGACGGCGGAGCGAGGCGTCGACCCAGCTACGATCGAGCCTACCGGCCTCGATCGCCGCCATTTGCTTGGTCTCGGCAGACTGCTTGGCTTCGGCTGCCTCGATCACCGCTCGGCAATCGTCGATGGCGACGGCTAGCACGCCGTCGTCGTCGCCCAGCACCAAATCGCCGGACTGGATGACCATGCCGCCGATCGCGATCGGTCCGTTGATCTCGCCCGGACCGTCCTTGTACGGACCGCGATGGGTGACACCCGCCGCAAAAACGGGAAGGGGGTTTGCCCGGATCGCAGCGGCATCGCGGATCGCGCCATGGATAACGATGCCGGCGACGCCGCGCCGGGCGGCCTGCGCGAGCATCATCTCGCCGAAGATTGCGTTGCTGAGGTCGCCGCCCGCATCGACCACGATGACGTCGCCGGCAACCGCGATGTCGAGCGCTTTGTGGACCATCAGATTGTCGCCGGGGCGCGTCTTCACGGTCAAAGCGGGACCGGCCATGCCGCCAGCCGAATGCATCGGCCGGAGCGTGGCGCCGCCCGCGGCCATGCGCGACATCACATCGCTGATGTTGGCGACCGGAAGGGCGCGAGCCCGTTCGACCCATTCGCCTGCGACAACACGCTTGCGGGAAAGGATCCTGAACCCTACGGCCATATCAACCCCATTGAAAATGGAACGACGTTACGCATAGTGTAACGGTGACGAGCCGAGGTCAACCGAAAATCGGCAGGACAGGGATTTTCAATGCCCAAGACGCAAGGGGTCGCCGCCGTGCAACGGGCGTTGGCGATCCTGGATACCTTCGCTGGAGCCGGGTCGCGCAGCCTGGCCGACATCGCCAAGATCACGGGCTTGGCGAAACCGACCGTGATGCGCTCGCTGGTGTCGCTGGATGAAGCCGGCTACGTCGTCCGCCTCAGCGACGGCCGCTACGCGCTCGGCGCAAAGACATTCCAGCTCGGCACCACCTATCGGGCCAATTTCAATCTCGAACAGCATGTGCTGCCGGTCCTTCAGCGGCTAAGCCAGGAGACGTTGGAGAGCAGTGCGTTCCACGTGCGTGAACGCGATAGCCGGCTCTGTCTGTTTCGGGTGGATTCGCCGCAGCTCGTGCGCGACGTCGCGCGGCCCACAAATCTCGCGCCACTCGATTTGACCTCGACGGGACAAGTGCTGCGGACGGCGCGCTGGGCAGACCGCACGGATGGCGGCGTGCAGGTCTTCGTCAGTTCCGGAATCTACGACGCTGTGACGGCCTCCCTCTCCACCGCCGTTTTCGGCCACGACGGAGCGCTGGTGGGCGCCATGACCGTGAGCGGCCCAATCGAACGCATCCGTCAGGCCGACCTCCAGGCGCTGGCGTCCCGGCTCACCGACGCCTCGTATCGGCTCTCACTTGTGCTCGGCGCGCCATTGCCCCGCGAGGTCGGCGCGCCGCGGATCATCAGTCTGCCATCGGCCGAAACAGGCTCTCCCTGACGCCGCCCCGTTCGGGGCAGGGCACTATTTCGACCGGCACGCTCGTGAATGGACTCCGCTCAGGTCTTGTACGGACTGGAGAGACTGGACTCAAAGCTCGCCTCGGCAACTCTGAACGCGGTCACGATGTCCTCGCGAAACTTGAGCCATTCGGCGTAGATCAGCCTACGCCTCACCATTGCCGGTAGGTCAGGCGTAGTGCGGTGAGGAATGCGCACGTATGGAAGTGAGCTAGCCGGTTGCGCGCGGGAGCATGCCCTTGGCGGTAATCTCCGCCGAAAGCTCTTCGATCGTCTTGCGTTGTTCCATGGCGGCTTTGCGAATCAGCGCAAAGGCGGCTGGTTCTGCGAGCGCGTGCGAGTGCATCACCTGGAGAACGGCGGCGAGCACGACGCGACGCGACCGAAGACGCTGCTCGAGCTTGACCACCTGCTGCTTCAATTCGTTGGTGCGTTCGCTTCGCTCGATTGCCATGACGAGCGCCGCGTAGATGCCGGCTGAGCGCAACGGCTTGACCAGGAACGAGGCCGGATCGAGCTCGAACACTAGCTTTAGCCGGCTTGGCGTTTCGGTGCCGAGCAGGGCGATGACCGGGCAGCGTCCCAGGAACGCGCGTCGTGCCGGTTGTGTCAAAGGCAGGAACTCGTCATCGATCAACGCCAGATCCGGCGCGAAGTCGATCGCCTCTGTCGGCTCCCACGCGATGCTGTCGACCCCAAGACGCTCGAACTGGCGTCGCACGATGGTTGCGTCGCGTTCGTCCTTGATGGCGACGATTGCCTTGCGTCCGCGCAGCGAAAATGAAGACGGTCTGCTCATTTTACAACCCGCAAATGCGGCGCATTCGGCAATGCGCCGCCCGCCGAGGTCTCCCTCGAAGGGCTGACAGCAACGTCGAGCTGCGTCAGATAAGGATCAGGCTTAACAGGCGCGTCGGCTTCCCAGAAGATATCAAACTGTCCTCGCGGATTGGAAACGGCAAGCCGCGGTGTAAGGACGCAATGATTGTTGCCGCCGTCGATCCAGACCGGTCCTTGCGGCGAATTGTAGCGATGGCCGGCCGCGGCGCGCCGCACCTCGGCGATACTCGATGTGCCAGCGCGCTGCAACGCGCGCGCCAACAGATAGACGGCGACATAGGCGGACTGCCCGTCGACCGAGGGGCTGCTGTCGTCGCCATAGCGCGCCTTCCAGCGTGCAACGAATGCGCGGTTCTCCGGCAGGCGGATGCTCTCGAAATAGGCCGATGACGTGATGCAGCCGGCCGACGCCGGTCCGACGATCGACAGTTCCGGTTCGCACAGGCTGCAGCTCAGCATCGGAATCTCGAGCCCGGCGGCCTTGGTGCCGGCGTGGAAGGCGCGAATGAAATCGTAGCTCGAGCTTCCGACCAACGTGTTGAACACGATCGGCGGCTTGCGGCGGACGATCTCGTCGACGATGTGCCCGACGGCGCTTTCGCCGAGTTCGAGCAGCCGTTCGGCCAGGATGTGGCCGTCTGCCGCGCTGACCAGCTCCCGGGTGACGCGATTGGTCTCCCATGTCCAAACGTAGTTGGAGCCGACGCAGAAGATCTCCCGGGACAGATTGTCGAGCACGTACCGGACGAGCGGCAGGACGTTGTGATTGGGCGAGGCGCCGACATAAATGACGTTGTCGGAGCACTCGAAGCCCTCGTAGCGCGCAGGATACCAGAGCAGGCGATCGGTGCGCTCCACGATCGGCAGAACTTGTTTGCGCGACGCCGACGTGTAGCAGCCGATGATGTGCTCGACGCCGACATTGCGGATGAGATCGTCGCAGACCGTATGGTATTCGGAGATGATGCCGCGAGGATCGCGGATATGAGCGGCAATCGAGAAGCCGAACTCCGTCTGGTTGTTGATCTCGTCGACCGCCATCATCGCGCTCTTGAGGATCTCGCGGCCCATAGCCTGATATGGCCCGGACTGCGAGCAGATGATGCCAACGGGAACAGACGGTTTTGTCATTGACGACTTTCGGTAGTGCAACGCGAAGATGAAATCATCATCGGCGATGACAGTGCAAGTGGCTTGCCGTTTTGCTGCGCAGCACTATCGAAATTTAGGCAGAGAGCATCGTTGACAATGCGATGGGCAGTTACTTAGACTTTTCTCCTACAGGGCTACCTGTCGAACCTCGCGTGCGCCGATCTGGCCGATGACGTCCAGCTCCTTGCACTAAGTGCTTCGTTCGATTGCGGCCCCTAAGCGATAGATCATAGCCGCGGCATTTGAGCCATTCGTCGCCTCATTCGGGAGGGACGGGTGGCTTTTTTCGTTTGCCGCCAAGGAAGCTGGCGATGCGTCCGCGTCGCCAGAACGGTGACGCATGCGCGGAGACGACCGCGCGTCACATCGAGTGTGAGGATGAAGAACGATGGCGGCAACAGATCTCCACTATCTCGGACTCGTCGACGTCGGGCGGAAGATCCAGGCGAAGGAGCTGTCGCCGGTCGAAGCGACCAAAGCGATGCTCGGGCGGATCGAGAAGCTCGACGGCAAGCTCAAGAGTTTCGCTTATGTGATGGCTGACTCGGCGCTCGCGGACGCTGCCACGGCCGAGAAGGAGATCGCTTCCGGCAAGATCAAGGGGCCGCTGCATGGTGTGCCAGTGGCGGTCAAGGATCTCTGCTGGGCCAAGGGCGCGCCGGCGGCCCATGGCATGACGATTCATCGAGATTTCCGTCCCACCGAGGATGCAACGGTAGTTGCGCGGTTGAAGGATGCCGGCGCCATCATCCTCGGCAAGCTGCAGCAAACCGAAGGCGCCTACGCCGATCATCACCCGAAGATCGACCCACCGAAGAACCCGTGGAACGCGGATCTCTGGCCCGGCGCATCCTCGAGCGGCTCCGGCGTCGCTACCGCGGCGGGCCTCTGCTTCGGCTCGCTCGGCACCGATACGGGCGGATCGATCCGCTTTCCCTCCGCGGCTAACGGCGTCACCGGGCTCAAGCCGACCTGGGGACGCGTCAGCCGCTACGGCGCATTCGAGCTTGCGGCGACGCTGGATCATATCGGCCCGATGGCAAGGAGCGCGGTCGATTGCGGCGCCATCCTCGGCGTGATCGCGGGTCAGGACCCCAAGGACACGACGTCGGTTCCGCTGCCCGTGCCTGACTATCTCGCCAGTTTGTCCGGCGACCTTCGCGGCGTGACGATCGGCGTCGACCGGCGCTGGACCAGCGAAGGCACCGATGGCGATGCGGCCAAGGTGTTGACCGAGGGTCTGCGTGTAGCGGCCGATCTCGGCGCGAAGATCAAGGAGATCAATTTCCCCGATCCCAAGGCGGTCATCGACGACTGGTTCCCGCTCTGCGGCATCGAGGTCGCCGTCGCGCACGAAGACACCTATCCCGCGCGCAAGGACGAGTACGGCCCAGCACTCGCTGGCCTGCTCGATCTCGGTCGGCAGCAGTCCGGCATGGACTATCAGAAGATCGTGCTCCGGCGCGAAGCGTTTCGTGGCGCCGTCCGCCTTCTGTTCGAATCGGTCGATCTCCTCGCAGTGCCGGCCCAGGCATTCGCCGCGCCCACGCTCGCCAAGATGGCGTCGCTCGGCGAGGACGCCTCGCTGATCGCGGGCTTGCTTCGCTTCACATGCCCGTTCGACATGACGGGAAGCCCGACCGTGACGTTACCCGGCGGCTTCGCCGCGAATGGCGGTCCGGTTGGCTTCCAGTTCGTCGGTCGTCATTTCGATGAGGCCGGCCTCGTTCGCGCGGGCGATGCGTTCCAGCGCGTTACCGACTGGCACAAGCGTCATCCCGGGATCTGAGTTGAGGAGCCAATCATATGCCCGCAGAAGACTGGTTGAAGAATTCCATCATGGCCAAGCGTGCGGTCGCCAAAGGCGCGACCGGGGCGACGCATAGCCTGACGATCGAAGAGCAGGGCGGCTTCCACTACGTCTACGGTCCCTATGCAAAGCCGACCCTGTCGATCGACCCCGGCGGAGTGGTGGTTGTCGAGACGGAGGATGCGTTCGGCGGTGTGCTCACCAGCGAGAGCGACAGCCCCACCGCCAAACTGAACTTTCCCTATCTGAACCCGCAATGCGGGCCGATCGCAGTTAAGGGCGCCAAGAAGGGCGATTGCCTCGCGATCTACATCCGCGACGTCGAGACCCGCGGCGAGCAGCCGGCCGGCACGACCTGCATTATTCCTGAGTTCGGCGGACTCGTCGGGACGAGCTCGACGGCGCTGCTCAATCCGCCATTGCCGGAGCGCGTGAAGAAGCTGCATGTCGACAGGAACGGCGTGCGCTGGAACGACAAGATTACGCTGCCCTACGAGCCGTTCATCGGTACCATTGGCGTCTCGCCGGAGATCGAGGCAATCTCGTCGCTGCAGCCGGATTACCACGGCGGCAACATGGATCTGCCCGACGTCGCCCCCGGGGCGATCATCTATTTCCCGGTGCACACCGACGGCGGGATGCTCTACGTCGGCGATTGCCACGCAACGCAAGGTGACGGCGAACTCTCCGGCGTGGCGATGGAGCAGCGCGCCACGGTCACACTGCAGGTCGACCTGATCAAGAACTGGAGCTTCGCCTGGCCGCGGCTCGAGACAAGGGACTTCATCATGACGATCGGCAGCGCCCGTCCGCTCGAGGACGCGGCGCGCATCGCCTATCGCGAGCTCGTGCGCTGGATGGCGGCCGATTACGGCTTCGACGAGATCGACGCCTACATGCTGCTCAGCCAGGCCGGCCGCATGCGCCTCGGCAACATGGTCGACCCAAAATACACGATGGGGGCATCGATCCTGAAGAATTACCTCAAGCCATGACATCCAGCCGCTTTCAATAACAGGGAACATGACGATGAATTCGGGACGCAAGTTAGGGATGGTTTTGCTCGGCGCCATGGTCGGCACGGCGGCGGCGATGAGTTTTGCTCGTGCTGCGGAGCCGCCGTTGAAGGTGGGTCTGCTCGAGGACGTGTCCGGCGACCTCGCCTTCATGGGCATGCCGAAGCTGCACGGCTCGCAGCTGGCCGTCGAGGAGATCAACAAGAGCGGCGGTATCCTGGGGCGACAGATCGAGCTGATTCACCTCGATCCGCAGGGCGACAACGCGCGCTATCAGGAGTTCGGCCGTCGACTTCTCAACCGCGACAAGGTCGACGTGCTGATCGGCGGCATCACCTCGGCCTCGCGCGAGGCGCTGCGTCCGATCGTCGATCGCACCTCGACACCGTACTTCTACACCAACCAGTATGAAGGCGGCGTCTGCGACGCCAGCATGATCAGCATGGGCGCGGTGCCGGAGCAGCAATTCTCGACGCTGATTCCATGGATGGTCGAGAAGTTCGGCAAGAAGGTCTATGTCATCGCCGCCGATTACAATTTCGGTCAGATTTCGGCGGAGTGGAACCGCAAGATCATGAAGGATCTCGGCGGCGAGGTCGTCGGCGAGGAGTTCATTCCGCTCGGCGTGTCGCAGTTCGCGCAGACCATCCAGAATATCCAGAAGGCGAAGCCGGATTGGTTGCTCACGATCAATGTCGGCGCTGCCCAGGATTCATTCTTCGAGCAGGCGGCTGCGGCCAACCTCAATCTGCCGATGGGATCGTCGATCAAGGTCATGCTCGGCTTCGAGCACAAGCGGTTCAAGCCGCCGGCGCTTAACAACATGCATGCGACTGCGAATTGGTTCGAGGAGATCGACACGCCAGAGGCTACCGAGTTCAAGAAGCGCTGGCACGCGAAATTCCCTGACGAGCTCTACATCAACGACATGGGCTACAATGCCTATAATGCGCTCTACATGTACAAGGCGCTGGTCGAGAAGGCGAAGTCGATCAAGCACGACGACATGCGCAAGGTCATCGCGACCGGCGACGCATGCATCGACGCTCCCGAAGGCAAGGTGTGCATCGATCCGAAGAGCCAGCACACCTCGCACCGCATGCGCCTGATCTCGGTCGGGCCGAAGCATGAGGTGAAGGTCGAGAAGGACTATGGGACGATCCAGCCGTACTGGCTCGGCGAAATCGGTTGCGATCTCACCAAGAAGAACGACAAGGACCAATACACGCCGAGCCATCTCCCGAAGAAATCGTGACGCCTGACGGGCACGGATTTTGCTCGTATTGAGAGTTGCGCTCTTGGACAAGGCCGGCGCCGCAACGATGCGGCGCCGGGATCGGCAAAGGGACCAAGATGTCGGCTGAAGTATTCTCGGTATTCTATCAGTTCGCCGACGTGTTCGCGTTCCTCATTCTCTCGGCCGCAGGTCTCGCTATCGTGTTCGGCATGATGGGCGTCATCAACATGGCGCATGGCGAGTTCATCATGTGCGGTGCCTATGTCACCGTCGGCCTGGTGAATCTGGGCGTTCCGCTCGCGATTGCCCAGATCCTGGCCGCGCTGACGGCGGGGCTCATCGGTGTCGCCGTCGAGTTCCTGATCGTGCGGCGCTTCTACAAGCGGCCGCTGGATTCTCTGCTCGCCACTTGGGGGCTCAGCCTCATCGTGACGCAATCGATGCTCCTGATTGTCGGTTCAGCCGTGCGGGGCATCGGAACGCCCGAGGGAAGCTTCGCAATCGGCGGCTATACGTTTTCGACCTATCGTCTGGTCCTGTTCGGTTGCGCGGTGGCCGTGCTGGGCGGTCTCTACATCGTTTTCATGAAGACGCGCTTTGGTGTGATCGCCCGGGCGACGATGCAGAATGCGGCGATGGCGAAGGCGCTAGGCGCGCGAACGGGTCGAATCTATTCGATCAGCTTCGGGATCGGCACCGGCCTTGCCGGACTTTGCGGGGCGCTCTACGCGCCAACGATGACGCTGATCCCGACCATGGGGGCGACCTTCGTGGTCGAAAGCTTCGTTACGGTCGTCATTGGAGGGGCAAACGTGCTGCTCGGAACAGCGCCGGCCGCTGTGTTCCTGGCGATGATCCGGATGGCGCTGAACGCGAGCTACGGCCAGATCATCGGACAGATTGGCATGCTGGTCGCCGTTATCTTGATCATTCGGGTGTTGCCCGAGGGGCTCTCCAGCGTTCTGGTCCGTCGTGGACGCTAAAGGGAATTTGTGATGTTCAAGCTGCTGGAAGGTCCGCAGACGCTCGGACGTGGCAAGATCTTCTGGTCCTGCTTCCTTGCAGTGCTCGCGGGCGCACTGACATATCCGCTGTTCGCCGACTCCTATGATGTGGGGAATTTCGCCTATTTCCTGATCTGGATATTCATGGCGCTCGGCCTCTGCCTGATGTGGGGCTATGGCGGGATGCTGTCGTTCGGCCAAACCTTGTTCTTCGGCATCGCCGGTTACGGTTATGGCGTGCTCGCGATCAACATGGGCGGCGGCACCGCAACGATCGCCGCGCTTGCGCTGTCCGTTGTCCTTGCGATGGTGGCGGCCGGCATCCTCGGCTATTTCATGATCTGGGGTGGTATCAACGGCATCTTCTTCGGGATCGTGACGCTGTCTGCGACGCTGGTGCTTGCCTTCTTCCTCGGCCAGACGGCGGGGCCGGAATGGCACATCGGCCCGGCGCGGCTGAATGGCTTCAACGGCATGAAGGGCATGGACCCGCTCGCCGTCGGCGACTTCTATATCGAGGGATCGGCGCTCTACTACGTCATGATCGCGCTGATCCTGATCGTCTATCTCGCGTTGCGCATGTTCGTGAATTCGGGCATCGGCAACGTCATCGTGGCGACGCGCGAGAACCCGCAGCGCGCCGAGATGCTGGGTTATGACGTCCGGAAATACCAGCTCCTGACCTTCGTGATCGGCAGCGGCCTCGCAGGGCTGAGTGGTGCGCTGTACACGTCCTGGGGCCAATTCATCACGCCGTCCAGCATCGGCCTGCCTGCGGCGGCGATGCCCATCGTATGGGTGGCTTTCTCCGGACGGAGCGATCTGACCGCAACTCTGGTCGGATCGTTCCTGCTGCTGTTCGGCTTTCAGACCATCACGGTCTACAGCCAGCAGGCAGCACTCGTGCTGATGGGAGCGCTGCTGCTCGCCACGGTGATGCTGGCGCCGCAGGGTTTTGTGCTCGGCATCGGCAAGCTTGCTGCCGACTGGTGGAGCGGGCGTCGGCGGCGCGATGATGGCCCCGTCATGGCGGAGGCTGGTCGCTTGCAGTCGGAAGAGTCCTGATCATGGCGCTGGTCGAAGTCAAAGGCGTATCCAAGCGTTTTGGCGGATTGACCGCAGTCTCGGACGTCGACCTCACGGTCAACGCCGGCGAGGTCCATTGCCTGATCGGACCCAATGGCGCCGGCAAGAGCACATTGTTCAAGCTGATCGTGGGTCTCTATCCGCCGAGCCAGGGCAGCATCCTGTTCGATACCGTCGACATCACCAAGGAGCGTCCCTACGCACGCGTGCAGCGAGGCATGAGCATCAAGATGCAGGCTCCGAGCGTGTTCAAGGAGCTGCCGGTTCAGCAAAACATCCAGATTGCGCTCCAGGAACGACTGTCCGGCGCGGAACGCATCGCCGAGGAGGATCGCCTGCTGACTCTGCTCAACCTGGGGCCGGACAGCGATAAGCTCGCGGGTGCGCTGTCGCATGGCCAGCAGCAATGGCTCGAGATCGGGATGGCGCTGGCGCTGAAGCCGCAGCTCCTGCTGCTGGACGAGCCGACTGCCGGCATGTCGCCGGAGGAAACCTTCAAGACCGGCGAGCTGATCAAGTCGTTCAATGCAGAGGGCATGACGGTCCTTGTCGTCGAGCATGATATGGCCTTCGTGCGCCAGGTCGCCCAGCGCGTCACGGTGCTGCATCTCGGCAAGATTTTCGCACGCGGCGATCTCGAAAGCATTTTGCAGGACGCGCAAGTCGCGGAAATTTACCTCGGTAAGACGCATGCTCACTGAACCCAATCCCACGGACCGGATTCTGGACGTATCGGAATTATGGGCGGGATACGGCGCGACGCCGATTCTGCAGGGCGTCACCATGTCGGTCTCCCGCGGCGAGATTGTCGGCGTGATCGGCCGTAACGGTGTCGGCAAGTCGACTCTGATGCGGTGCCTGATCGGTTTGCTGCAAACCTGGCGTGGCACGATCAGCTTCATGGAGCAGGACGTAACAAAGCTCGAAGCCGACGCGCGGGCGAGGGCGGGATTCGGCTACATCCCGCAGGGACGCGATGTCTTTCCGCAGATGACCGTCGAGGAAAACCTGCAGGTCGGCGAGTTGATCGGCGGTCCCGGCGGCAAGAAACTGCCTGAACTCGTCTATGAGTATTTTCCGCGACTGAAGGAACGCCGGCGGCAGGCCGCAGGCACGATGTCGGGCGGCGAGCAGCAACAGCTCGCCATAGGCCGCGCGCTGATCGGCAATCCGTCCTTGATGATCCTGGACGAGCCGTCCGAGGGTATCCAGCCCTCGATCGTCCAGCACATCTGCGAGGCGCTGAGATCGTTCCGGAACGAGCTCGGGACCACCATCATCTTCGTCGAGCAGAACCTCGACACGATCCTGGCAATCGCCGAGCGTTGTTACATTATGGAGAAGGGCAAGATCGCGCAGTCGCTGGCGGGTGGCGAGGTTAACGAGGACAATGTCCGCGAGCAGCTCCTGCTCTGAACGGCCGCATGGCATGTTTTCAAGTCGTCAACAGGGAGGGAATGGACATGGATCTGGGACTCAAGGGAGCAAAGGTTCTCGTCACCGGCAGTACCAAGGGGATCGGCAGGGCGATCGCCGACACATTCGCGGCGGAAGGCGCGGATGTCGGCATCTGCGCGCGCAACCAGGCCGACGTCGATAGCGCAGTCGCCGCGATCAAGGCGAAGGGCGTCGCCGCCTTTGGTCGTTCGGTCGATGTCTCCAACGGCCCGGCGCTCAAGGCCTGGGTCGAGGACATGGCCTCGAAGCTTGGCGGCATCGACGTCGTGGTCGCCAATGTCAGTGCGCTGTCGATCGGACAGGACGAGGAGAGCTGGGAGAAGGAATTCTCCACCGACATGATGGGCACCGTACGGCTGGTCAATGCGGCGATGCCGTATCTTGAGAAGAGCAAGGCCGCGGCGATCGTGACCATCTCCAGCGTTTCAGGGCGGGAGGTTGACTTCGCGAGCGGCCCCTACGGCACGTTCAAGGCCGCGATCATCCACTATACGCAAGGTCTCGCCTTCCAGCTTGCCAGCAAAGGCATCCGCGCCAATTCGGTGTCGCCGGGCAACACCTATTTCGAGGGCGGCGTCTGGAATCAGATCAAGGACGGCAATCCCGAGCTGTACAAGACCGCGCTGGCGCTGAATCCGACCGGCCGCATGGGCACGCCGCAGGAAATGGCGAACGGGGCGGTGTTCCTTGCCAGCAAGGCAGCCAGCTTCATTACGGGGACCAACCTCGTGGTCGATGGTGCCCTCACGCGCGGGGTGCAGTTCTAGGCGCTTCTTGAGTAGCGGAGTCACGAGACCGGGCCGTCTGCGGCGCCGGTGGGCGAAACCGTTTCCGACAACAGCAGGGCTGTCAGATGTCAGCAGATCCAATTCACTACAAGTCGATCATCGAAATCTCCGAGCTGTTCCGCCGCGGCGAGCTTCTACCTTCGAAAGTGACCGAGGTGATGCTGGGCCGGATCGCGAAGCTCGATCAGAAGTTTCACGGCTACGCGCTCGTCCTCGCCGAGCGGGCCATGGCGCAGGCGAAGCGCTGTGACGCCGAGCTTGCCAAGGGCATCTGGCGCGGGCCGTTGCACGGCGTGCCGATCGGATTGAAGGATCTCTGCTACACCACTTTCGCGCCAACCGCTGGAGGTACCACGATCCACACCAGGTTCGTCCCCTCCTTCAACGCGACGATCGTGGACCGGCTCGAACACGCCGGCGCCGTCACGCTCGGCAAGCTAAAAATGACCGAGGGCGCCTATACGAGCCATCATCCCGACGACCAAGCGCCGCTCAATCCCTGGGGGACCGACTACTGGGTCGGCTCCTCCTCAAGCGGTTCGGGCGTGGCCACTTCGGCGGGACTTTGCTTTGGCTCGATCGGCAGCGACACCGGCGGCTCGATCCGGTTTCCGTCGGCGACGTGCGGGCTGACCGGGATCAAGCCCACCTGGGGACGTGTGAGCCGCCACGGCGTCTTCCCGCTGGCTGACTCTCTCGATCATGTCGGGCCGATGTGCCGGAGCGCAGCCGATGCCGCGGCCATGCTCGGCGTCATCGCGGGCGCAGACGTCAATGATCCGACCGCCCTTCAGGCGCCGGTGCCGAACTATCTGGCGGGGATCGGTGACGGCGTGCGGGGCTTACGGATTGGCGTGGACCGCAGCTACACGCAGGATGGGATCGATCCGCAGGTGGTCGCCGCCTTGCTGGAAGCGGAGCGTACGCTTGCGGACCTCGGCGCCGATATTCGTGAGGTCAAGTTCCCAGCTTACGAGAAGCTCGTGAGCATGTGGATTCCGATGTGCTCCATCGAGACCGCAGAGGCGCATCTCGAGACCTATCCGTCGCGGAAGTCGGAATACGGTCCCGATCTGGCGCAGCTGATCGAGCAGGGCAGATCGATCCGCGGCGTCGAGATCGCTCAGATACATCATGAGCGGTTGAAGTTCTGCGGCAGCCTCGCGGCGCTGTTCGGCGATATTGACCTGCTCCTGATTCCCACCATGCCCGTGCCGATCCCAACGCTGACCAAGATGGGCGAATACGGCGCCGATCCGAACGTGCTGCTCAGCATCCTGCGCTTCACGGCGGTATTCGACTTCTCGGGCAGCCCGACCATCACGCTACCGAACGGCATCGCGGCAGACGGGTTGCCGCTCAGCATGCAGCTCGTCGGTCCGCATCTGTCCGAGGATATGCTTGCCCGCGCCGGGTATGCTTTCCAGTCAGTGACGGATTGGCATACGCGACGGCCCCTTGGCGAATGAAGATCTTCGGAATTCTAGGATGCCTATCCGAAATCAATCATGGGGCGAGTTCAGAGCGGGGAGACGCTGAGCACGTCGAAACGAAAATTCGTCAGCGGAACTGATGAGCAAGCACAATGGAAGTGGAAGCACCCAAGGGAGTCAGTTGGGTTGCCAGCCGGCCGTCGCCGAGAGAGCCCGCGCGTGGGCGATCAGCGCCGTTGCTGTCGGGCCTTTCAGATCATCGTCGAGAATGCCGATGGGGCCCATCATCGTGATGGCTGCGATCATGAACCCGGCCTGGTCGAAGATCGGCGCGGATAGCGAGGTGAAGTTCGGCAGAAGGGCATCGCGATAGCGGCTGATGCCGTCGCGCCGGATCGTGTCCATCATCTCCTCCACCTCAGCCTTGGTGGTTGGCGCATCATCCACCCGCGTCTCGCGCGAACGTTCCTCCTTGAGCTCTTGATCCAGCATCCCGCCCGTCAGCGAGCGCGGCAGATGTGCAAGAAAATTCGGCCTTGCTGGCCGCGCTCTCCCACGGTTTGCCGAAGTGCATTGATCTCCGGTGCGAGTGTGCTGACCGAAGCTGTCGCAAGGCCATTCCCACATCACGCGAAAATTTCTCACGCGTAGCGCTCAGGTGCGATGCGGGAAGGCATTCCGTCGTCGCAGTGAACGAACGTCGCCCAACAAATTATTGCCATACAGGAGGGGATGCCCAACCTCACCGCTACGGCGCGCTCCCCATTTGATGATCGGGTGCTTGCCGCCAGGACCGAATGGAGCGCGTCGTGAAGCCTTGGTCCGTTCCTGATGTTGAACAGATCCGCGCTGGGAAGGCCGGCTGTCTGTGCTGACGTTCGCAACCGCACAAATCGAGATAGCGCCAGGGTTAGATCCGGCCCCGCGACGCGATCCGCCATTGACAGGTCGGCGGAGATGATAGAATTATAACAAGATAAGTTGCAAAAATAACAACATGTCACCATCGTACCAGCGTCTAGCGGGGCGACGGGAGGAAAGTTTGGAACTGTCCGGTTCGGTTGCAGCAGAACCTCGGTCGTCGACCTCGCTTGTGATGGTCAGTGGCATCAACAAGCGCTTCGGCGGCGTGCGAGCGCTGCGTGACGTCAACCTCGAGGTTCGCGCCGGCGAGGTCCATGCGCTACTGGGCGAGAACGGCGCGGGAAAATCTACCCTGATCAAGATTCTCAGTGGTGTTCATGCCCTCGACAGCGGCACGATCGAGATCGCCGGCAGGCCGGTGGAATTCGACAGCCCGGCGAAGTCGCGCGAGGCGGGGATCGCTGTCGTTTATCAGGATCTCAGCCTCGTCGAATCCTTGAGCGTTGCGGACAATCTGTTGCTCGGCCGTGAGCCGCGTGCGCGTTTCGGTTTCGTCCGGCAGCGCGCGCTGATGGCCAGGGCCGAGGCGTTCCTGAACGCGCTCGGCATTCCCCTGGATACGAGAGCGGCCGTCGGCTCGCTGCCTTTCGCCTATCGCCAGATGACGGAGATCGCCAAGGCGTTGATGGGCGAGGTCCGGCTTCTGATCCTCGACGAGCCGACCTCCTCGCTGACATCGGATGAGGTCCGGATCCTGTTCGATGCGATCGGGAAGGCGACGCGCCGCGGAGTCGGCGTGATCTATGTGACCCATCGGCTCAATGAGGTGTTCGAGATCTCGCAGCGCGTCACGGTGCTGCGCGATGGCGCGAACGCAGGCACGTTTGTCACCGCCGAGACCGACATGAAGCGGCTGGTGAACGCGATCGTCGGAACCGATCGATCGGCACCCACGGGCCCGCGCACCGAACCTGTCGCGAAGCGTGAATTGGATCCGTCGCCGGTTCTGTCGCTGTCCGACGTCTCCAACGACCGGCTTCGCGCCGTCGATCTGTCCGTGCTGAAGGGCGAGATCCACGGCCTCGCCGGATTGATCGGCAGCGGCCGCACGGAGATTTTGGAGACAGTGTTTGGCCTCCGGCCGCTCGAGAGCGGCGCAATCGAGATCGAGGGCCGGCGATGGCTGCCGCGAGGGCCTGCCGATGCGATCGAGCAGGGCATCGCGCTGGTGCCGGAAGACCGGCATGTGCAGGGTCTGGTCCTGGACCATTCGATCGAGCGAAACGTCACCTTGCCGCGAATTCCCCATTTCTCGCGCTGGGGCTGGATGCAGCAACGCGCCGCCGCCAGGCGTGCGGAAACCGCGGTCGCCAGGCTTTCGGTGAAAGCGCCGGGCGCGTTCAGCCTGGTCAGGACGCTCTCCGGCGGCAACCAGCAAAAGGTCGTGTTCGGAAAATGGAATGATCCGCGGCCGCGCGTGCTGCTCCTGGATGAACCGACGGTCGGCGTCGACGTGGGCGCACGCGAGGAAATCTATGCCGTGATCCGGAATGCCGTCCGCGACGGCAGCGGGGTCCTGGTCGTCTCGTCCGATCTCGTCGAATTGATCGAGCTCTGCGACCGCATCTCCGTGATCGTCAACGGGCGTGTGGCTCGTACGCTGTCGCGCGGCGAGATCGATGATGCCGAAGAGCTGCATCATCTCCTCCAAATGTACCAGGCCTCCGGGCCGGGCCACTTGCAAGAGCTTCCCGCATGACCGAACTGACTGCTCCCAACGTGGTCGCCTCGTCGACCCGATCTGATCGCCGCCGCAAGATTCTCCAGAATTTGCTGCGGGGCGAGCGGCCGTACATGCTGTACATCGCCTTCGTGATCCTGCTGGTCGTGTTCAGCCTGTCTTCGCCCTGGTTTCTCTCGGTCGACAATTTCCTGAACATCGGGCGCCAGACCACGCTGGTGTCGATCATCGCGGTCGGCATGACCTTCATCATCATCGCGCGTCAGATCGATCTGTCGGTTGCCTCGACATTGGCGCTGTCAGGCATGGCGGCCGCTCTCGCGATGAGCCAGATCAACAATAGCTGGATCGTGGGTGCCGTGGCCGGGCTCGGCACCGGTGCGCTCGTCGGGCTTCTCAATGGCATCCTGACCACGCAGCTATCGATCCCGTCGTTCCTGGTGACGCTGGGCTCGCTGAGCATGGCGCGGGGACTGGCGATGATGGTAACCAACACCAAGCCGGTGATCATCACCAACGAGACCTATTTCGCGATCTTTGGCGAAGGCACGTTCCTCGGCATACCGGTTCCGATCGCCTGGACTTTGGCGGCGATGATCATCGGCATCCTGCTGCTGCACTACAATGTGTTCGGCCGGCGCATCTATGCGGTCGGTGGCAACCCGACCGCGGCGCTCAATTCCGGCATCAACACCAAACGGATCACGACTGCGGCCTTTGTCCTGACCGGCACGCTGGCCGGATTAGCGGCGCTGGTGCTGTCGGCGCGTTCACATGCCGCGCGGCCAGATGTCGTGCAGGGCATGGAGCTCGACGTCATCGCCGCGGTGATCCTCGGCGGCTGCAGCCTGTTCGGCGGGCGCGGCTACATCCTGGGGACGCTGTTCGGCAGCTTGATCATTGGCACGCTCAACAACGGCCTTGTTCTGCTCGGCGTGAGCTCGCCGATGCAGCTCGTGATCAAGGGCGCGATCATCGTTGCCGCGGTTGCTTTCACGAAACGCTAGTCGACGTCAGGCGCAGCGCATGAACAACAAGTTCATTGCGCTGCGCGGGTAGGGGCAAGGTCGCTGGCCCTCCGGTGAATCGGCGACCAAAAAATGGAGGAAACAATGAAACCAATCTTGCGACAATCCTTGCCTTTGACTGCGTTGGTGGCCGCTGCCGCCCTCTCGATGATCCCGTCGGCTCGCGCCGAAGTGCCCGCGACCTGCGTCAAGGGTGTCGATCTCGCGAAGCTCGGGCCGAGGTCGATCGTCGGCCAGGGACCCCATGGCGAAAAGGCGGCTTCCCCCGAGGTGCTCGCGCTGTCGGAGGCCGACGCCGCCAAGATCAAGGAGAAGAACTTCAAGGTCGGCATCTCCATGCAGACGGTCAATCTCGACTGGTCGCAGCTCCAGATCCAGGGCATCACCGATACGCTGAAGAAGTACGGCGTGACGGTGACGGGCGTCGCGTCCGCCGAATATCAGGTGGACAAGCAGATCGCCGATATCGAGAACACGATCCAGCAGCATCCGGACGGCATCATTTCGATTCCGGTCGATTTCACCGCGACCGCGCCGACCTACAAGAAGATCGCCAAAGCCGGCATCAAGCTCGTGCTGATGGACAGCATCCCGACTGGTCTGAAGCATCCCGAGGAATATGCGACGATGGTCTCGGCCGATAGCCAGGGCAACGGCCAGATCGCGGCACAGATCCTGGCATCCTGCGTGGCGCAGGGCGGCACCATCGGTCTCGTCAATTTCGGCGTCGACTATTTCAGCACCAACGAGCGCACCAAGGGCGTGCGGGAGTGGATGAAAGCAAACCGGCCCGACATCAAGATGAAGCAGGTCGACTTCACCGATCCGCCCAAGGTCTCGCAAATCGCGGGCGACTTCCTGACCGGCAATCCCGACGTCAAGGGACTGTACGCGGTGTGGGATCAACCGGCGCTCGACACGCTGAGCTCGATGCGGGCTCAGGGCATCGATATTCCCATGACGACGGTCGACCTCGGTCTGCAATCGGCGATCGAGATTGCCAAGGGCGGGCCGCTGAAGGCGACCGGCTCGCAGCGTCCCTACGACCAGGGCGTCGCCGAGGCGATGGCGATGATGAACGCGCTGCTGGGTAAGGAAACGCCTGGCTGGATCGGTGTGCAGTCGCTGCCGGTGACGCAGTCGAATGTGCTGGAGTCCTACAAGACCGTATTCAAGAAGGACCCGCCGGCCGAGCTGACGGATGCCTGCAAAAAGGCGAAGCCCGCCTGCAACTAGCCTGAAACAGCGATGCGCGATCCACCGAGACCGCGCATCGCTCAGTAAGCCTGATCCGGGCGAACCAGCCCCCGTCCGGATCAGGCCGTGCTGGTGACGTATTCGACAGGAAGGCTGCGGAAGTGCTTGCGCGTGTCTGCCGACACGGAGCCACCGACGATGATCCGCGAGAATGAGCTGACGTCGGAGAAGAACGCCGGCTTGAGGCTACCGAGCTTGCTGGCGTCGACCACGAGGACGCTCTCCATCGCGGTAGCGATGACGGCCTGCTTGATGGCGACTTCGTGAAAGTTCGAGCAGCTGGCGCCGCGGGTCCAATGCAGGCCGCCGGCCGAGATGAAAGCCTTGTTGACCCCGAGCCGCCGCAGGTAGGACAGGCCGTCATCCGACGAGAACGACTGCGACGACGGATGGTAGAGCCCGCCCATCAACATCACCTGCGTCGCTGGCCGGTGGGTGACGATCGAGGCGACGTTCAGCGAATAGCAGATCACCGAAAGAGGCATGTCCTCGGGCAGGCAATCCGCCAGCGACTGCATCGTGGTGCCGCAGTCGATGAAGATGGTGTCACCTTCCTTGATCGAGGCGGCTGCGGATCGGCAGGCGAGGCGCTTGTCCTGTGTGTGCTGGTCGATTTCCTGTTCGAATGTGTATTTGATCCCGGTCGGCGACGCCGCGTTGACGACGTAGCCGCCGAGCAGGGCGAGCGCCGCCTCGGGCCCGGCAAGGTCGCGCCTGACGGTCATCTCCGACACCTTCAGCAGCTCTGCGGCGTCCTTCAGATGCAGTGCGCCGCTCGTCTCGACGGCGCGTCGCAGCCGTTGCAGCCGTTGGACGCGGGTCTCGCTGGGGCGTGCGGTCGGTGTTTCAGTCATTTTCGTCACCGAGCTTGCTTATCCGGTTGACAATGATCTTACAATTATGTGAGTTTAGCAACGTCAATCTGTTACAATAATAACATTGGCCCGAAGGGTGTTTCGCTGTCGGCGACGCGCGGCAGCAGAAGCGCCGGCGGCCAAGGGATGGGAGGATCGCATGTTGCAATCGGCACATTCAGTCTATCTGCCGTTTCAGCCGATTCGCTAGCATTGCGCGGCGTACCGATGGCGCAGGGCCTCTTGATATCAAATCCATCCGCGGTGCCGGCGCAGCCCCATGCGCGGGATCACAATCATCCGCATCCGATCGCGCGCAACAGCGGCCGCGCGCTCGAGATGGACTGGGTCGATGATATCCGGATCAATCTGTCCGCCGCCGAGCGCCGCGTTGCGAGCTTGCCGGGCCGGCGCACCGTCAAGAAGGACGCGCAGGCGGGGTGGTTGCTCAAGGCGATCACCTGCATCGACCTGACGACACTCAACGGCGACGATACGGCCGAACGGGTGAAGCGCCTCTGTGCCAAGGCGAGGGCCCCGATACGAAGTGACCTCGTCGAGGCACTCGGTTTTGCCGGGCGCCGGCTGCACACGGGCGCGATCTGCGTCTATCACCGCTTCGTCGCAACCGCGGTCGAAGCGCTCGATGGGTATGACATTCCGGTCGCTGCGGTTTCGACTGGATTTCCGGCAGGCCTCGTGCCTCACGATCTGAAACTCAAGGAGATCGAGGCGTCCGTCAGGGACGGTGCGCAGGAGATCGACATCGTCATCACGCGTGAGCATGTGCTGACCGGAGATTGGCGCGCTCTCTACGCCGAGGTCCGGGATTTCCGCGCAGCCTGCGGCGATGCGCATCTGAAGACGATCCTGGCAACCGGCGACCTCAAAACGCTGCGCAACGTCGCCAAGGCGTCGATGGTCTGCATGATGGCCGGCGCTGACTTCATCAAGACCTCCACCGGCAAGGAAGGCGTCAATGCCACGCTGCCGGTGACGCTCGCGATGCTGCGCATGATCAGGGTCTATGAGGAGCGCACGGGCTTCAAGATCGGCTTCAAGCCGGCCGGCGGAATCTCGACGGCGAAGGATGTGCTCAACTACCAGTTCCTGATGAAGGAAGAGTTGGGGCGCGATTGGCTCGAGCCGGATCTGTTCCGCGTCGGCGCCTCGAGTCTGCTCGCCGACATCGAGCGCCAGCTCGAGCATCACGTCACCGGCCGCTACTCGGCCTTCAACCGTCATCCCGTGGGCTGAGCATGAGTATCGCACATTATTATGAGACCATGGATTATGGTCCCGCTCCCGAGGCGGACGGCGAGGCGCGCGCCTGGCTGAAGCGGCACGACGCGACGTTTGGGCATTTCATTGCCGGTAAATTCGTCGCGCCGGCTTCGGGCAAGCATCTGGCGACGATCGAGCCGGCCACCGGAAAGACGCTGGCCAAGATCGCGCAAGGCATCGCAGCGGATGTCGAGGCTGCCGTCGGCGCCGCACGATCGGCGCAGTCGTCATGGGCAAAGCTCGGTGGTCACGGTCGTGCCCGTCATCTCTACGCACTCGCGCGCATGCTGCAACGTCATGCTCGTCTGTTCGCGGTGTTGGAAGCGATCGACAATGGCAAACCGATCAGGGAAACCCGCGATCTCGACGTGCCGCTCGCCGCGCGCCACTTCCTGTATCACGCCGGCTGGGCGCAATTGCAGGACCGCGAATTCGCCGACCACGTCCCGGTCGGTGTGATCGGCCAAATCATCCCCTGGAACTTTCCGCTGCTGATGTTGGCCTGGAAGATCGCGCCCGCGCTGGCGACCGGCAACACCGTGGTGCTGAAACCGGCGGAGTTCACGTCACTCACCGCGCTGTTGTTCGCCGAGCTCGCGGCGGAAGCCGGCCTGCCGCCCGGCGTGTTGAATGTGGTGACGGGTGATGGCGCCACCGGCGCGTTGCTCGTCGAAAATCCCGGTATCGACAAGATCGCCTTCACGGGGTCGACGGAGGTCGGGCGATTGATCCGTCAGTCGACCGCAGGCAGCGGCAAGTCGCTGACGCTCGAGCTCGGCGGCAAGTCGCCGTTCATCGTGTTCGACGACGCCGACATCGATGGCGCCGTGGAAGGCGTGGTCGATGCGATCTGGTTCAACCAGGGCCAGGTCTGTTGTGCCGGATCGCGGCTTCTGCTGCAGGAAGGGATCGCAGAGACATTCCGCAAGCGCCTCATCCGCCGCATGGAGACGCTGCGCGTGGGTCCGCCGCTCGACAAGGCGATCGACATGGGCGCGGTGGTCGCTCCGGTGCAGCTCGAGCGGATCAAGGCGCTGGTCGAAACCGGCGTCAAGGAGGGCGCTGAGAAGTATCAGGCGCCGGGGCCGATCCCCACTGAGGGATGCTTCTATCCCCCGACCTTGCTTTGGAACGTACATCCGTCATCGACCGTGGCGATCGAGGAGATCTTTGGCCCGGTGCTGGTCGCGATGACGTTCCGCACGCCGGACGAGGCGGTGATGCTCGCCAACAACACGCGCTATGGCCTTGCCGCCAGCGTGTGGAGCGAGACCATCGGGCTGGCGCTCGATATCGCGCCGAAGCTTCAGGCCGGCGTGGTCTGGGTCAATGCGACCAATTTGTTCGATGCCAGCGTCGGCTTCGGCGGCTATCGCGAGTCCGGCTTCGGTCGCGAGGGCGGCCGGGAAGGTCTCTACGAATATCTCAAGCCGAAAGCCTGGAGCGGGCGGAAGGCGCGGGCGAAGGTGCCGCCGCCGTCCCCAGCGGCTTCTAACGACGGCGCCGGATTTGGCACGCCGTCGATCGACCGAACCGCCAAGCTGTTCGTCGGCGGGAAGCAGGTTCGTCCCGACGGAAATTATTCGCGCGCGGTGCTGTCGCCGAAGGGGAAGCATCTCGGCGAAGCCGGCGAGGGCAATCGCAAGGATATCCGTAACGCGGTGGCCGCTGCGCGCTCGGCCGAGGGGTGGGCGCGGGCGACGACGCATAATCGCGCCCAAATCCTCTACTACCTTGCCGAGAATCTGTCCGCGCGTGGCGACGAGTTCGCCCGGCGCATCGGTGATATGACCGGCGTTTCGCCCGCCAAGGCGCGCGCGGAGGTCGAGGCGAGTATCGAACGGCTGTTCAGCTATGGGGCCTGGGCCGACAAATACGAGGGGACGATCCATGCGCCGCCGTTGCGCGGCGTGGCGCTTGCCATGCACGAGCCGATCGGCGTGGTCGGGGTGGCCTGTCCGGACGAGGCCCCGTTGCTGGGCTTCATCAGCCTGGTGGTACCGTTGATTGCGATGGGCAACCGCGTCGTCGCCGTCCCAAGCGAGCGGCATCCGCTTGCAGCGACCGATTTTTATCAGGTGCTGGAGACGTCGGATGTGCCGGCAGGCGTCGTCAATATCGTCACCGGCGAGCGTGATGCGCTCGCAAAGGTCCTTGCCGAGCATGACGACGTCGATGCGCTCTGGGTGTTCGGCTCGCAGGAGGCCTCGACTGCCGCGGAGCGGCTGTCGATCGGCAACCTCAAGCGCACGCTGGTCGACCACGGGCTGGCGCTCGATTGGTACGACCGGGTGGCGAGCGAAGGTCCGATCCTGCTCCGCCACGCGGTGCAGGTGAAGAACATCTGGATTCCCTATGGGGACTAAAGACGTCATCTTGCGGTGATACGGGTTGGCATCCGGACCATCAGAGTTCGGGCGATTTTTTGAAGACAAGGGAGGGACGCAACATGCTCAAGGGCATCAATCCACTGCTCAATGCCGACGTGCTTTATGCCTTGCGCGCAATGGGGCACGGGGACCGCCTCGTGGTGTGCGACACCAATTTTCCTGCCGACTCCATCGCGCGCCAGACCGTGTTCGGCGAACTGCTTCGCATCGACAACGTCAGTACGGCAAAGGCGATCGAAGCCATTCTCTCGGTGCTGCCGCTCGATACGTTCGTCGACGATGCCGCGATCCGCATGGAGATTGTTGGCCAGCCCCAGGAGGTGCCGCCCGTGCAGCGCGAGGTGCAGGCCGCGATCGACCGCGCCGAGGGACGCTCCTGGCCGCTGGTCGGGGTCGAGCGCCATGCCTTCTATGAAAAGGCCAAGACGGCCTACTGCGTGATCGCCACGGGAGAGCGGCGCTTCTACGGCTGCTTCCTGTTTTCCAAGGGCGTCATCGCGCCGGACGGAGAGTGACGACCATGAGCAAGACTGGCGTCGCAGTGCTCGGCATCTTCGTCGTCGATCTGGCCTTCCGGGCCGGCAACATGCCCGCGATCGGTGAAACGATCGCCGGCTCGGGATTTGCCATGGGACCAGGCGGCAAGGGGTCGAACCAGGCCGTGGCCGCTGCGCGCGCAGGTGCAGACGTGACCTTCATCTCCCGGATCGGCCGCGACGCCTTCGGTGATCTTGCCATCAAGACGTGGGAAACCGAGGGCATTCGGCCGCGCGTCGCCAGGACTGCGGAGGCGCCGACCGGCGCGGCCTTCATCTATGTCCACGAGACACGCGGCGACAACGCCATCATCGTGGTGAGCGGAGCGGCCGACGGTCTCAGCCCCACCGACGTCGATGCGGTGGCGGATTCGATCCGCACCAGCCGCGTCTTCGTGACCCAGCTCGAGCAACCGGTCGCGGCCGCGCGGCGCGGCCTCGAGATCGCGCGCGCCGCGGGCAGCATCACCGTGTTCAACCCGGCACCCGCGGGCGCATTCGACGACAGCCTGTTTGCCTTGTGCGACTACGTCGTTCCCAACGAGACCGAGGCCGAGGCACTGACCGGGATCGCGGTGAGCGATCTTGCCGGCGCCCGCCGCGCCGGCGACGCGTTGGTGGCCAAGGGAGCGGGGACCGCGCTGATCACGCTCGGCGAACGTGGGGCGCTGTTTCACGGGCGAGATCGCTCGCTGCACGTGCCGCCGTTCGCCGCCGGCAAGGTGGTCGAAACCGCGGGCGCGGGCGATGCATTCGTCGGCGGCTTCGCTGCAGCGCTTGCGGGCGGCGCCGATCCCCTGGAAGCGGCGCGCTTCGGCTCCGCCACGGCGGGGATTTCCGTGACGCGCGCGGGGACTGCGCCTGCCATGCCGCGGCGCGCCGAGATTGAAGCCCTGTTGAAGGGATGATCTGCTCATGATGCGGAATGATCCGATCAAGCATGTCTTCATCTGGCCGGCGGTGCTCGTCGTGCTGGCGATCTCGATCTTTCCGCTGATCTATTCGTTTACCACGAGCTTCCTCAGTTATCGCCTGATTCCGCCGATCCCGCCGCGGGTCGTGTGGTTCGGCAATTATGCTACGCTCCTGCAGGAGCCGCGCTTCTGGAATGCGATCTTCACGACGACGCTGATCGCGTTCATTGCCGTCGGGTTGCAATACGTGATCGGGTTTGGCGTTGCGCTCGCGCTGAACGCGCGCGTTCCGGGCGAACGGCTATTTCGCGTGGCCTTGCTGCTGCCCATGCTTCTGGCCCCGGTTGCCGTCGCGCTTGTGGCTCGCATGATCTTCAATCCGACCATGGGGCCGCTCAACCAGTTCCTGTCCATGTTCGGCATGGCGAACCTGCCGTTCCTCACCAACGGTCATTGGGCGCTCGCCTGCATCATCGCTGTCGAGATCTGGCAATGGACGCCGTTCATCATCCTGATGATGCTGGCTGGCCTGCAAACGCTCCCCGAAGATGTCTACGAGGCGGCCGAGCTCGAGAACGCCAGCGCCTGGCAACAGTTCTGGGGCATCACCTTTCCGATGATGCTGCCGATCTCCGCCGCGGTCGTCTTCATTCGCCTGATCGAGAGCTACAAGATCATGGACACCGTATTCGTGATGACGGGCGGCGGACCGGGTGTGGACACCGAGACCCTGACCTTGTTCGCCTATCAGGAGGGCTTCAAGAAGTTCAATCTCGGCTACACGTCGGCGCTCAGCTTCCTGTTCCTGATCGCGATCACGATCATCGGCGTGACCTATCTGGCGCTGTTGCGGCCCCATCTGGAGAAGCGCCGATGAGCGGGCAGGGCCTCACCGGACTGTCGAGCTGGAGCCGCCGCCTGGTCGCGGCCGGTGTCTTCGCATGGTGCCTGATCACGGCGTTTCCGCTCTATTGGGTGGTGGTGACGGCGTTCAAGACTCCCCCGGGCGTGGTCGGCGGCCCGACCTATATTCCGTTCGTCGATTTCACGCCGACCCTGCAACCCTTCATCGATCTCTATCAGGGCATCCGTGGCGAGTTCTTCCGGACCTTTTTGAACTCAACAATCGTTGGCTTGTCGGCGGCGGCGATCGCGACTGCGGTCGGCGCGATGGCGGCCTATGCGCTGGTGCGGTTCGAATTCAGGGTGCGCTTCGGCGCCGGCCTGATCTTCTTCCTGCTCGCGCTCGGCGGCTATCTGCTGTTCAACAATTCGCTCGGATTCACCCGCGCGCAGGCGCTGCTGCTGGCGTTCCCGATCGCGCTTGCCGCTGCAATCCTTGCCAACCGCCTGCCGCTGCCGGGGCCGATCCTCGGCAATGAAGACATCCTGTTCTGGTTCGTCAGCCAGCGCATGTTTCCGCCGATCGTCACGGCGTTCGCGCTGTATCTCCTCTACAGCGAAATCGGCCGGCTCGGCTTCCAGCTCATCGACAGCTATGTCGGCCTGACGCTGTGCTACGTCGCGTTCTCGCTGCCGATCGTGGTCTGGCTGATGCGCGACTTTTTCGAGGCCATTCCGATCGAGGTCGAAGAGGCCGCGATGGTCGACAACGTGCCAAGTTGGCGCATCTTCCTCGGCATCGTGGTGCCAATGTCGATGAACGGACTGCTGGCGACTTTCATGATCACGCTCGCCTTCGTCTGGAACGAGTTCCTGTTCGCGCTGTTCCTGACCAATTCCAGATGGCAGACGCTGCCGATCCTGGTGGCGGGACAGAACAGCCAGCGCGGCGACGAATGGTGGGCGATCTCGGCCGCGGCGCTCGTCGCCATCATTCCGATGATGATCATGGCAGGTCTGCTCAGCCGCATGATGCGGTCGGGCCTGCTGCTCGGAGCGATCAAATAGCAAAAACCTATGTAGGGAGGACTGGACGATGTTGCGACGGACGTTTCTGATGCTGACCACCTCGCTCGCGATGGCTTGCACCGCGAGCCAGGCGAACGCTGCTTGTAGCCCGGATTACTCCGGCGTCACCCTGACTGTGGCGTCGCAGACCGGACCGTATATCGCCTCCGCGCTCAAGCTCGGCGCGGACGAATGGACCAAGAAGACCTGCGGCAAGGTCAATGTGGTCGAGTTCCCCTGGTCGGAGCTCTACCCGAAGATCGTTACATCGCTTACCGGATCGGACGCGACGTTCGATCTGGTCAGTTTTGCGCCGGCCTGGCTGCCCGACTTCGTCACCTATCTCAGCGAGATGCCGAAAGAGATGCAGTCCGGCAAGGATTGGGACGATGTCGAGCCGGCCTACCGTGAGCGCCTGATGGTGTGGGAAGGCAAGATCTATTCGCAATCGATGGACGGCGACGTTCACACCTACACCTATCGCACCGACCTGTTCAGCGATCCCAAGGAGAAGGACGCCTTCAAGGCCAAGTACGGCTACGACCTGGCGCCGCCAAAGACCTGGAAGCAATATCTCGACATCGCGGAGTTCTTTCAGCGCCCCGACAAGGGACTCTGGGGCACGGCGGAGGCCTTCCGTCGCGGTGGCCAGCAGTTCTGGTTCTTCTTCAGCCACGCGGCGGCCTATACCAACAACCCGAACTATCCGGGCGCGATGTTCTTCGACCCCGAAACGATGGATGCCCAGATCAACAATCCGGGCTGGGTGAAGGGATTGGAGGAGTATATTCGCGCTTCCAAGCTTGGCCCGCCCAATGCGCTGAACTTTTCGTTCGGCGAGGTCAATGCCGCCGTGGCCGGCGGCCAGGTCGCCGAGTCGATCGGTTGGGGCGACACCGGCGTGATCGCCGCCGACCCCAAGCAATCGAAGATTTCCGGCAAGGTGGGCTCTGCGGTGCTGCCCGGCTCTGACGAGATATGGAACGCCAAAACCAAGAAGTGGGACAAGTTTCCGGCAGTGCTGCCGGCACCCTTCATGGCGTTCGGAGGCTGGCAGATTGCCGTGCCAAAGGTGGGCAAGAACCAGCAGGCGGCATGGGATTTCGTCAGGACGCTGACAAGCCCTGAAGTCTCCGGCAAGGCCGCGATTACCGGTGGCACGGGTGTCAACCCATATCGCAAGTCGCACACCACGAATCTGGAGTTGTGGAGCAAGATCTTCTCGCCGACGGAAGCCAAGGAATATCTCGGCGCCCAGGCCGACTCCATTAACGGCAAGAACGTTGCGCTCGACATGCGTTTGCCCGGCTATTTCTCCTACACCGAGGTTGTGGAGATTGAGCTTGGCAAGGCGCTGGCCGGCCAGGCCACGCCGCAGGCCGCGCTGGACGCGGTCGCGAAGGAATGGAATCGCCTGACCGATGAGTTCGGCCGCGCGAAGCAGCTCGCCGCCTATCGCGCGGCGATGGGCCTCCCACCGAAGAACTAGTACCCGGAATCAGAGCTGAGTGATACGGCGGCCTTTGAAACGGCGTTGACGGACCTTTTTCTTGTTCCAGACGAAGGGCTCGGCTCTGTCGTTGTATGCGTTGACGTAGGCATCGATGTGTTCCTGAAGCTGCTTGAGGCTCGTGAAGGAGGTGCCGCTGAGCGACTGCCCCTGCA
>NZ_JASAUS010000060.1:0-50724 GCF_029953005.1 Bradyrhizobium sp. Mp27
CTTGCGTTTGCCGCGGCATGTCCCGAAGCCGACCTGATCTGCGGCTTGCCCGGCGCGCTGCTGCCGCTCGGTCCTTGACCGGCGGGGCGTCCGCCCCCCGTTCGCCCAACCTATCCCTCAAGCGCGTTGCAAAGTACGGGTCGTCAGGCGGTGAAAAGCCGAAGGCAATCCTGTGCGCCTCGTCAGAGCAGATGTGCGGCCACATCAATCGGACTAGAAAAACGCACTCTCACGAATAGGACGGGCTAGCTGGGGCGCCGCCCCGCAAGCCACTCAAGCGCGGAGGCCGCCGGACAAATGCGGCGGCCTTTCCAGCGCTGACAGATCGCACTCGTCATCGCGCTACGCTGCGCTTTGCCTCAAGCAGACGAGCGCTCTGCAGAGCCTATTGACTTAGATCAACAACAGCTTCGCCAGTTCGCCGCACCCAAATACTGCTCAAGACCGATACAAAGGGGCGCGTCTTGCTGCGCCCATCGGCGTCGAAGAGGCTGATTTGGCAGTATTGACCATTTAGTCGGAGAGTTTCATGAGGACCTTCAATCCTTTGGTGACGTTGGTACTTCTCGTGACGCAATCGGCCTCGATTCAGGCTGCGGATTTGAACGGAGCTTGGACAATCGACGCCTCGGCCTGTGGCCAAATATTCACCAAAGAGAACAACAGGCTTGCCTTCAAGAAAGATGCTGATCTACACGCGGGCGGTTTAATCGTCCAGGGAAGGCAAGTAACCGGCACATTTGAAAAATGCACGGTCAAATCGTTGCGCGATGACGGGCCGAATATGCGAATAATCGCGTCGTGCTCGGACGGCGTCGCGATTTCAGACGTCGCATTCGACCTGACATTCTCCGGAGAGAATAATATCACACTCAGCTCCAAGGAGCCGGTGCCAGTGCAAATGCCGTATGTGCGCTGCCCAATGTGAAGTCGACCGCGACGGTTTGAAGGAACCTGGATGGATGATCCGGGTATCGCAACTGCGGCCGATGATGACATCGTGCCGCTGTTTTGCCCGACGTGTCAAACGGCCTCGTAAAATCCGCAACGCATCGCACCCGCCGTCAACCCGTTGATTCCGCTGGCACCGGCTACTTTGCATGGGGTTGTTTTCGAGATTTTTGTTAGCGGTCGCGAAAGCGGCAGTTCAGAGCAGCGGACGATAAACGTCGCCGATCCGCGCCGCTTCGGCATCGAGGCTGAACTTCGCCAGCACCCGTGCCCGCCCCCGCGCGCCCATGGCGAGCGCGGCGTCCGGGTCGCGCATCAGCGGTTCGAGCGCGGCGGCCAACACATCAGCGTCACCAGTCGGGATCAGCACACCTGTCGAGCCGTCCTCGACCACGAGCGCGGCCGCACCGGCGCGCGCGGCGACGAGCGCGCAGCCGGCCGCCATCGCCTCGATCAGCGTCAAACCAAAACCTTCGTTGCGCGAGGTGAAGGCGTAGATCGTCAGCCGCTGATACCAGCGCTGCACCGCTTCGATCGGCAGCTCGCCGGTGATGACGATGCGGGACTGCAGGCCGGCGGCATCGATGCGTTTCTTCAGGTCGTTCGCGAAGGGCATTTGCTCCGGCGTGACCTGTCCGAGGATGACTGCGGTGAAATCCGGATAGCGCGGCAGCAGGCGACACATCGCATCGACGAACACATCCGTGCCCTTCTGCGCGCGCACGCGGCCGAAGCAGCCGATCGCGTAGCGGCCCGGCAGCGCGGCTTCCGCAAAGGCCGCGGCGCGATCTGGCGGCGGCGCATAGACATCAGTGTCGACGCCGTGCGGGATCACCGTCGCCTTCACCTTCAGGAACGAGGCCGAGATGTCTGATGTCGCGATGATCGCGTCCATGCGCCGGATCAGCCAGCGCGTGATCCAGCTGTGATGCCGCTGCGCGGCCGACGTGAACACGAGTTTCAATGGCCAGCCGAGCGCGCGCAGCAGGACGCCCGCGATCATCTCGTTGTTGCGCCGCGCGTGCCAGATCAATGGCGTCTTGCGGCCCCATAGCCTGAGGAAATCGGCAGCGCTCAGCCGCGAAATCCCCTCCGGCGCATCCGAGCCGAACCATGCGGCGCGATAGAGCTTCGCCAGCCGCGGCGCCACCATCCGGTTGGTCGCGGTGACCCCGGAATAGCGCCTGTGCAGATTTGGCACGATCACTTCGAGATCGCCGGGGGAATTCGCCACGTCATGCTCCGTTACGGAAGCCCCCTATACGCAACATTAAGCATAGTGACCAGTTCAGGGCTGCCGAAACCCCCTCTTCACCGCGCAAACGTTAACGTGGCGCGTTGATCGAAGACGGGTGAGATCATGACTGTGCTAGTCACCGGCGGCGCCGGCTATATCGGAAGTCACACGGTCCTGGCGCTGGCGGAAGCCGGCGAGGACGTCGTCGTGATCGACGATCTCTCGACCGGTTTCTCGGCCTATCTGCCCGAGGGCGTGCCGCTGTTCATTGGCGACGCCGGCGACGAGAACCTGGTCGAAGGCGTGATCGCCCAGCACAACATCGAGAGCATCATCCATTTCGCGGGCTCCGTCGTCGTGCCGGAGTCGATGCGCGATCCGCTCGGCTACTACCGCAACAACTTCATGACCGCGCGCAACCTGCTCAACGTCGCCGTCAAGCGCGGCATCAGCCGTTTCATCTTCTCCTCGACCGCGGCCGTCTACGGCAATCCGGACCTGGTACCGGTGCCCGAGCACGCGCCGACGCGGCCGCTGTCGCCCTACGGCTCGTCGAAGCTGATGACCGAGATCATGCTGCACGACGTCGCCGCCGCCTACGGCATGCAATACGTGACCTTGCGCTATTTCAACGTCGCCGGCGCCGATCCGCAGGCGCGCATCGGGCTGGCCACCGTCGGCGCCACGCATCTGCTCAAGATCGCCGTCGAGGCCGCGACCGGCCAGCGCGCCAAGATCGACGTGTTCGGCACCGACTACCCGACCCAGGACGGCAGCTGCATCCGCGACTTCATCCATGTCTCGGACCTCTCGCAGGCCCATCGCTCGGCACTCGCTTACCTGCGCAATGGCGGCGCCTCGACCACGCTCAATTGCGGCTATGGCCGCGGCTATTCGGTGCTGGAGACCATCGACGCGGTGCGCCGGGTTTCGGGGCGCAGCTTCGCCGTGCAATACGCCCCGCGCCGGCCCGGCGACATCATGACCATGGTCGCCGACACCAGCCGCATCCGCGGCCTGCTCGACTGGAAGCCGCAATACGACGACCTCGAGACCATCGCGGCCCACGCGCTGGCCTGGGAGGACAAGCTGTTCCGCGAGCGCCATGGCGAGCTCCGCCACGCCGTCTCGGCCTAGATTCCATCCCAGCGCAAGCCCTTAATTGGGCTTGAAAAGCGCGGCTTTAGCGGGCACAGAGGCCCTTCGATCCCTGACGCGCGGGCAGGCTTTTCCTTGCCCCGTCAATGGACACCGGATGGCCCAGTTTCCAAAGAAAATCACCGACGATCCCTATACAGCGGCAGTCCTGATTCGCCGCCTGGTCACGGAACAGGGGATCATCTACTGGCGGCGTTACCTCGTCGCCTTCGCGCTGATGGCGCTTGCCGCCGGATCGACCGCGGGCGCGACCTACGTGCTCGGCCAGGTCATCAACCAGGCCTATGTCGACAAGAACATCCCGGGCATCGCGATGTTCTCGGGCATCACGGTGATCCTGCTCTTCATCAAGGGCGTGGCGACCTACGGCCACATGGTGATCCTGACCAAGATCAGCAACGCCATCCTCGCCACCAACCAGCGCCAGCTGTTCGCCAAGCTGATGCGCGAGAGCGTCGGCTTCTTCTCCGAACGGCATTCGTCTGAATTCCTGGCGCGGCTGACCGCCGGCGCCAAATCCATCACCGACGTGCTCAACATGCTGGTCAACGCTGTCGGACGCGACCTCATGATGCTGCTCGCGATGATCGGCGTGATGGTGTGGCAGGACCCGGTGATGTCGTTCATCGGCCTCGTCGTGGTGCCTCCGGCGATGCTGGTGCTGCGCAAGCTGGTCAAGCGCATCAAGGGCCTCGCCTTCAACCAGTTCACCGGCACCGCCGACATCTTGGAGACGATGCAGGAGTCGCTCCAGGGCATTCGCACGGTGAAGGCATTCACGCTCGAAGATACCATGCAGAAGCGCATCGACGAGAACATCGCGATCGTCGAGCGCAACGCCAACAAGATGGCCCGCGTCGCCAACCGTTCCAACCCGCTGATGGAGATGCTCGGGGGCTTCGCGGTCGCCGGCTGCCTGCTCTACGGCGGTTACAGCGTGGTCGCGCTCAACGCCACGCCCGGCGCGTTCTTCTCCTTCATGACCGCGTTCCTGATGGCAACCGAGCCGGCCAAGCGGCTGGCACGGCTCAACATCGATCTGAACAGTCAGCTAGTCGGCGCGCGCATGCTGCTCGAGGTCGTCGACAGCCCGGCGAGCGAGCATTCCGACGACGACAAGCCGGCGCTGAAGCTGTCTGAAGCGAAGATCGAGCTGCGCGACGTCAGCTTCTCCTACCGGACCGGCGAGACCGTCCTCAACCGCATGTCCTTCGTTGCCGAGCCCGGAAAAGTCACCGCGCTGGTCGGCCCCTCCGGCGGCGGCAAATCGACCGTGCTGGGGCTGCTGCTGCGCTTCTACGAGGTGACGCAAGGCGACATCGTGATCGACGGCCAGTCGATCGGCGCGGTCTCGCGCAAATCGCTGCGCGCGCAGACCGCCTATGTCGGCCAGGACGTGTATCTGTTCCGCGACACCATCCGCAGCAACATCGCCTTCGGCAAGCCCGGCGCGAGCGAAGAGCAAATCATTGATGCTGCGAAAGCCGCCTGCGCGCATGATTTCATCATGAGCTTCCCGCTCGGCTACGACACGCCGGTCGGCGAGCACGGCACGCAGCTCTCCGGTGGCCAGCGCCAGCGCATCGCGGTGGCGCGCGCGCTGATCAAGAACGCACCGATCATCCTGCTGGACGAAGCCACCGCCGCGCTCGATTCCGAGTCCGAGCGGCAGGTGCAGGAGGCGATCGAGCATCTCTGCCATAACCGCACCACCATCGTGATCGCACATCGGCTGCACACCATCATGCACGCCGACGCGATCCTGGTGGTCGAGGGCGGCGAGATCGTCGAACAGGGCCGGCATGACGAGCTCTTGCGCCGCTCGGGCCGCTACGCCTCGTTCTTCCGCCTGCAGCACCACGACGCCGGCGCTCTGGCGCCGATCAGCGCAACCGCATAGAGTTTCCTTCACCCCACCAAGAGCAGCGAGACCGCTCCATGAACGCCGCCTCCTACGTCATCCCGCTTCCGCCCCAGGCTTCGCTTCCCGTCGTCGGGGAGAGCGGCCGTTATCCCGTGCGCCGCATCTGGTGCGTCGGCCGCAACTATCTCGAGCACATCCGCGAGATGGGCAACGACGAGCGCGCCCCGCCGTTCTTCTTCGCCAAGCACGCCGACATGCTGGTGCCCGATGGCGCCACCATTCCCTATCCGCCGCTGACCAAGGATTTGCATCACGAGGTCGAGCTGATCGTCGCGATGAAGAGCGGCGGCCTCGCCATCCCCGCCGACAAGGCGCTCGACCATGTCTACGGCTATGCCGTCGGCATCGACCTCACCCGCCGCGACCTCCAGATCGCCTCGCGCAAGAAGGAGCGTCCGTGGGAGATCGGCAAGTCGTTCGACGGCTCGGCCCCCTGCTCCGCGGTGCAGCCGGCCTCGAAGATCGGCCATCCCGCCAAGGGCAAGATCTGGCTGACGGTCAACGGCAAGGAAGCCCAGAAGGGCGATCTCACCGAGCTGATCTGGAACGTGCCCGAGATCATCTGGCAGCTCTCCCAGCAGGTGAAGCTCGCCGCCGGCGACATCATCATGACGGGCACGCCGGCCGGCGTGTCGCAGCTCCAGCCGGGCGACAAGCTCGAATGCGGCGTCGACGGTGTCGGCACGCTGAAGGTGAGCATCGGCCAGCCGGAGTAGGCTGAACGACATCTGGAAATCGAAAGGCCCCGGACATGTCCGGGGCCTTTTGCATTCTACCAGGCCTTCACCGGCCGATTGGCGTGGCTTGCCTGCGGCACACCGCGATTGAGCGACATGTGCGAATGCACGCACAGCCAGCCATCTCCATTTTTTGAAAACACCATCGTCGCCCGACCCGGCCGCGGAAACGAACTGCCATCGGGATGGTAGCCCGTGCTCGTCCACGGCGCGACCACCGTCGCCATCGTGCCGTCGGGGGATGCCAGGATCGAGACCTGGTCGAGGACGAAGCGGAAGTCGGTCGTCTTCGGCCAGACGTTATTCCATTGCGTCGTAACCCACTGGTCGAGCCCCGGGATGACGTCGTTATGCGTGCCGAAAGCGAGCACGTCCGGGTGAAACAGCGGCCGCGCCGAGGCGTAGTCGACCTCGCGGACATAGCCTGAGAAGGTATCCATCCACTCGCGGAAGAATTGCACGATCTCGGTGTTCGCAAGTGGCAACGGGGCCATTGCCTGCTCCATGTTTGGCCGCTAAATCGCGGCCACCTTGTTGCCATGGACTGAAGTGTGCGGCAAGATTCGCGGTCGAGGCTGAAGGGTCCGCCGCAGAGACTGCATCAGAAAACGAGAGGATGTCTCGGATGTCGAACACGATCACGGAGCTCGAGGGGCTGCTGATGCAGCGCTCGCTCACCGACCCACAGCTTGTGGCCGCAGCGGAGAAGGCAGCGGACTTCCGCATCCTCCCCGATGCAACCGTCATCAAGATCGGCGGCCAGAGCATGATCGATCGCGGCCGTGCCGCGGTCTATCCAATCGTCGAGGAGATCGTCGCCGCCCGCAAGGCGCACAAGCTCCTGATCGGAACCGGCGCCGGCACCCGTGCGCGGCATCTGTATTCGATCGCCGCCGGGCTCCGGCTGCCGGCCGGCGTGCTGTCGCAGCTCGGGGCTTCCGTCGCCGATCAGAACGCCGCGATGCTCGGGCAGCTGCTGGCCAAGTACGGTATCTCCGCCGTCTCCAGCGCCGGGCTGTCGTCCGTGCCGCTGTTCCTCGCCGAGGTGAGTGCGGTAATCTTCAGCGGCATGCCGCCCTATAGCCTGTGGATGCGGCCCGCGGCCGAGGGCGTGATCCCGCCCTATCGCACCGACGCCGGATGCTTCCTCGTCGCCGAGCAGTTCGGCTGCAAGGCGATGATCTATGTGAAGGACGAGAACGGCCTCTACACCGCGAACCCCAAGACGTCGAAGAACGCCACCTTCATCCCGAAGATCTCGGTGGCGGAGATGAAGGCCAAGGGCCTGCAGGATTCGATCCTCGAATTCCCGCTGCTCGATCTCCTCACCTCGGCGCGCCATGTCCGGCAGGTGCAGATCATCAACGGCCTCGTCCCCGGCAATCTCACCCGCGCGCTTGCGGGCGAGCATGTCGGCACCATCATCACCGCGAGCTGAAGAGAGCACCGTCATGGCTGATACCAACCAGATCAAGCACGTCGCCTCGCCGCTCGCGCGCCAGACTCTGCTCGACAGCGATCTCACCCGCCCCGTTGCCGGCAACCGCCCGATCAAGCTGCTGCCCTGGCTGCAGGTCATCAAGATCGGCGGCCGCATCATGGACCGCGGTCACGAAGCGATCCTCCCGCTCGTCGACGAGCTGCGGTCGCTCTTGCCGGAGCATCGCCTGCTCATCCTGACCGGCGCCGGCATCCGCGCCCGCCATCTCTACAGCGTCGGCCTCGATCTCGGCCTTCCCGTGGGTTCGCTCGCACCGCTCGCCGCCAGCGAGGCCGGCCAGAACGGCCACATCCTGGCAAGCCTGCTCGCACCGGAGGGTGTCTCCTATGTCGAGCACCCGACCATCGCGAGCCAGCTCGCCATTCACCTCCAGGCGGCGCGCGCTGTCGTCGGCAGCGCGTTCCCGCCCTACCACCATCATGAATTCCCGACCGCGCGCATCCCGCTGCATCGGGCCGATACCGGCGCCTTCCTGCTCGCCGACGCGCTCGGTGCGGCGGGCCTCACGATCGTTGAAGACGTCGATGGCGTCTACACAACCGATCCCAATGGCGCGGATGGCAAGAAGGCCGAGCTGCTGAAAGAGACGAGCTTTGCCGATCTTGCGAAGCTGAAGGGCACACTGCCGTTCGATCCCGCGCTGCTCGAGGTGATGGCCAACGCACGACACATCGCGCGCGTGCAGGTCGTCAACGGTCTCGTGCCGAGCCGGATCAGCGCGGCGCTGCGCGGCCAGCATGTGGGGTCGATCATCAACACTGGCGCGAAGCCGGTGTGAGGCCGCAGCAACGTCCGCAAAAACAAACCCCGGAGCGTTGCTCCGGGGTTTTTCGTAGGGCGGATTAGCGC
The DNA here is from genome assembly GCF_029953005.1 of Bradyrhizobium sp. Mp27. Taxonomy (NCBI): domain Bacteria; kingdom Pseudomonadati; phylum Pseudomonadota; class Alphaproteobacteria; order Hyphomicrobiales; family Nitrobacteraceae; genus Bradyrhizobium; species Bradyrhizobium sp. Mp27. The sequence goes on from NZ_JASAUS010000060.1 coordinate 8,358, forward strand.
AGCGCCGACATTACGATGAGGCCGAGGATCAGCGCCGTCAGCGAATATTTCAGCGTGTAGTAGACGTTGCGGTTCCACTCCTTGACCTTGCGGCTGCCGAGATGGATCTCATAGAGCTTGCCGAACACCTTGTTGAGCACGCCAACGCTCTCGCCGTCCACGTTCTGGGTCGCCGACGCCTTGACGATGTGATGGCTGACCCAGCGGTTGATCGCGGTCATGAAGCCGTACTTCATCGGGCGCTCGACGTCGCAGAACAGGATGATGCGGTTGACGTCGGTCGCATTCTCCGCGCTGTGGATGAAGGTCTCGTCGAACATGAAGGCCTCGCCGTCGCGCCAGACACATTCGACGCCGTCGACGAGGATGCGGCACTTGTTCGAGTTCGGCGTGACGAGACCGAGGTGATAGCGCAGCGAGCCGGCGAACGGATCGCGGTGCGCGCCAAGCTTGCCGCCCGGCGGCAGCATCGCGAACATCGCGCCATGCACGCTCGGGATCGACTTGAGCAGCTCCACCGTCTTCGGGCACAGCGTGTTCGCCGACGGCAGGAAGTCGTCATACCATTTCAGGTAAAACCGCTTCCAGCCGCTCTTGAAGAACGAGTAGAAGCCCCAGTCGTTGTTCTTCGCGGCCGCGCGAATAAAACCTTCGTCGAACAGGCGCACCGCCTCGTCGCGAATGGTCTCCCAATTCTCGCTGAGTGGCTTCAACTCCGGAAACTGATCGACCGGGATCACCGGCTTATTCGGCACGGCCGAGCCCGCATACATCAGCACGTTGTAGGGCGCGAGATAGGTCGAGTGATCGCCGAGCTGGCGCGCGAAGCGCAGTCGCTGCTTGCCGCGGAAATGAACGTAAATGGTCGAAGCCGCGAGCACATAGAGAATGACAAGTTGCGGCGCAAAAAGCTGTTTCAGCATTTCCCCAAATCCCGAGTGACCCAGCCGGGGACGTGATCTACTCCGACCCGGCCCGAGCTGCAAGATATTGGCGTGCATCCTGAGGCTGTTCCGCAGGTTGTGATTGGGACGTCCCGAGCCGTGCCGCGCACAATTTGAAATCGTAGCCGACCCGCCGCCAATCCCCGCGTTGCGGTCGGTTTGCGGCGTGCTATCCTGGTTCCAGGGTTGGAAAATCGGGGTGCGTCTTGGGGATGTGGCGGTCGTTGGCGGGCTCCGCGCTCGCGCTGGTTCTGCTTGGAATATTCGCACCCGTGAACGGCCAAGGCACTTCGCCGTCACCCCAAGGCGGCAAGCCTCCGGATCCGGAGCTGCGCGGCCAGTGGCTACGGGTCGGGCAGACATTCGCCTGCAAGGTCGAAGCCGGTAAGCGCATCACCCCGCCCGATCCCGACGTGCTTAGCTTTGCCTGCCAGCGCCTGGGCGCGCTCGGCGTCGGCATCTCGGAGACCTCGCTCAAGGCCGTGCTCGGCGAGCCGCACCGCAAGCTGCCGCAACCGAACAACGCGACGGCCTATGTCTACTTCCTCGGCAAGACCGGCGAGTTTCCCTATCTTGCCGCCATCGTGAAAGCGAACCGCACCGTCGCGCTCCAGATCAGCGGCGAGGCACCGGTCGCCGCGTACAGCTTCAACCGGGTCAATCTCGGCGACAGCACCGACAAACTGATGGCGCAGTTCGGCGGCCCATTCCACGTCGGGCCCAGCGGGCTGGAGAAAACCGAGCTCTGGACGTACGAGCCATGGCCCTTCTCATTCGAGGTGCGGCAGGACCGCGTCACCTCGATCCGGATCAGCGATCCGACCAGCAAGTAGATTCGATTGCCGATCAAGCCCGGGACAGCGCCTGCAGGCCTTTGAACGTGAGGCGCTTGGGGTCGGTGACGCCGGCGAGATAGAGCCGGCGGATAAAGGCGATGACGGCGTCGCGGTCGCAATCGGTCAGCGCGACGACGGCGTCGACCGCAATCTTCTGGGCTTCCATTGGGCTCACCTCGGCCTTGCGAGTAACCCCGGCCGAGACAGGCTAGGACTCATCCGTTAAATCGGCGTTAACCGTTCTGGAACCATCGCCGATTCAGCCCGGCGGCCGTATACGCAAAACAACGCATTGGCAGTCGCCGCGCGGCCGCAATGTCTAGCGTGCACCGAGGCTCTTCTTGAGCTGCGCAAAGTGCTTCTTCAGCCGGGGCACGGCGAAGTCGGTGAAGGCCCGTACCTTGGGTACCGCGAGCCGGCCCTGCGGGCAGATCAAATGCGCGGGCATCTCCGGATCCTCGTCGCCGGCCAGCACGATCTCGAGCTCGCCGCGCGCGACCTGCTCGGCCACCTGGTACGAATACATCCGCGCCACGCCGCGCCCGGCAACCGCGGATGCCACCGCCGCATAGGTGCTGTTGACGACGAGTCGCGGTATGAACTGGACTGTCCTGGCTGCCGATGAGCCGGCCGGTGGCGCAAAGGTCCAGGAATTGGGCAGGTGCGCCATCGCCACGATCTGGTGCTTGGCGAGGTCGCCGGGTTCAGCGATGCGCGGGTGCTGCTTCAGGTAGCGCGGCGCTGCGACGACGACGCGGCTGATCTCGCCGACCCGCATCGCCACCATCGCCGAATCCGCGAGAGGCCCGATGCGAAGCGCGATGTCGACGCCCTCCTCGATCAGATTGACCGAACGGTCGAACAGCAGGAGCTTTGCCGACACCGTCGGATAGGCGTCGAGAAACGCATCGAGGATCGGCCGCAGCACCATCTCGCCCGAGACCACCGGCGCCGTGATCGTGAGCAGGCCGCGGGGCGCCGTGCGCGGTCCGGCCACGATGTCGTCGGCCTCCTCCAGCTCGGTGAGCACGCGGCGGCAGATCGCAACATAGCGCTCGCCCTCCTCGCTCAGCTTGATCGATCGTGTCGTCCGGTGCAGCAGCTCGGCGCCGACCCGCTCCTCCAGGAAGGCGATGGCGCGGCTGACCGCCGCCGGCGAGCGGCCGAGCTTGCGTCCTGCGGCGGCCAGGCTGCCCTCGTCCACCGCAAGGACGAACACCTTCATCGCATCCAGACGATCCATGCCTACCCGTCGCCCCATCAAATTCCAGTGACAAGCTAGGCGCTTGCCCCCGCCGCGACAACCGCCGCCAAAGGCCGGTCCGGCATTCGTTCGCACCACGTAACAGTGTCTGCCGGACAACGTGTATTCGCAGCCGGGCCGCCGCGGCGTACCTCGGTACGCGAGCCAGCCGCTGCTGGCGCAGGTTCTGAAAGCCAACAACAGGAGTCCGTCATGGGTATCGAGCAGAAGGTCGCCATCATCACCGGTGCATCGCAGGGCATCGGCGCCGCCCTGGTCCAGGGTTTTCGCGATCGCAACTATCGCGTCGTCGCAACGGCGCGTTCCATCAAGCCGTCGGGCGACGATGACATCCTCGCCGTTCCCGGCGACATCGCCGACCGGGCCACCGCGGAACGCGTGGTCTCGCAGGCCGTCGCGCGCTTCGGCCGCGTCGACACGCTGGTCAACAATGCCGGCATCTTCGTCGCAAAGCCGTTCACGCAGTACACGGCCGAGGACTATGCGGCGGTGATGGGCACCAACGTTGCGGGCTTTTTCCACATCACGCAGCTCGCCATTGCGGAGATGGAGAAGCAGGGTTCGGGTCACGTCGTCCAGATCACGACCACCCTGGCCGATCAGGCCAATTCGAACGTACCGTCGGTGCTGGCCTCGCTGAGCAAGGGCGGGCTGAACGCCGCGACCAAGTCGCTCGCGATCGAATACGCCAGGCGCGGCATCCGCGTGAACGCGGTGGCGCCCGGCATCATCAAGTCGCCGATGCATCCCGTTGCGACGCATGCCCAGCTCGGCGCGCTGCATCCGGTCGGCCACATGGGTGAGATGTCCGACATCGTTGGCGCCGTGCTCTATCTCGAGCAGGCAAGCTTCGTCACCGGCGAGATCCTGCACGTCGACGGCGGCCAGAGCGCCGGCCACTGAGCGCGGAGAAACACCATGCCGATCGTCACCATTCAAGTGACCCGCGAAGGAACGACGCCGGGAGCGGCGTCGCTCACGGCGGAGGAGAAGGCTGCGCTGATCAGGGGATCGAGCCAGTTGCTGCTCGATGTGCTCGGCAAGCCGCTCGATTCCACCTTCGTCGTGATCGAGGAAGTCGACACCGACAATTGGGGCTGGGGCGGCCTGCCCGTGCAGGACTTCCGGCGCCGCCGCGCCGCAAAGACAGGATGATCCGCGCGCCATTGTGTGCGCAGGAGGATGACATGACTGAACTCAATGCAAACACTGGGCACCACGCCCGGCCGCATCAGCGGCCGGGATCGGAATCGCAATCGACTTCGCGGCAGGCTTGGCGGTACGCCGTGGCGGGATTGTCCGCATCACTGGTCGGGCTTGGCCTCGCCCGCTTTTCCTACACGCCGCTGATCCCGGCGCTGATCGCCGCAAAGTGGTTCAGCGCATCCGACGTCGTTTATCTCGGCGCTGCCAATCTTGCCGGTTACCTCGCCGGCGCGCTCGCGGCACGCGCCTTGGCCACTCGCATCGGCGCAGTCCGCGCGCTGCGGGCGATGATGCTGCTTGCCACCCTCTCCTTCTTCGCGAGCTCTAGCCCGGTGTCGTTCACCTGGTTCTTCGCCTGGCGCTTTCTGTCGGGCCTGACCGGCGGAATCATCATGGTGCTGGCGGCCTCCGTCATTCTGCCGCACGTATCGGCCACGAGGCGCGGCATCGGCGGCGGCGTGATCTTTGCCGGCGTCGGCCTTGGCGTCGCTGCATCGGGCACGCTGGTGCCGCTGCTCTTGCAACAGGGCTTGCAGCAGAGCTGGTATGGCCTCGGCGTGCTCTCCGCCGTGCTCACGCTCGCGAGCTGGTGGAACTGGCCCGCGGAGGCCAGGAGCGATGCCGCGCCTTCGCACCACGCGAAGTCCCATCAGGCCTCGCCGGCCGTCCGCGCGCTTCTGGTCCAGTATGGCCTCAACGCGGTGGCCCTGGTGCCGCACATGGTCTTCATCGTCGACTTCGTGGCGCGTGGCCTCGGCCAGGGCATTGCCGCGGGCTCGCGCTACTGGGTGCTGTACGGTCTCGGCGCCATCGTCGGCCCGCTCGTCACCGGCCATCTCGGTGACCGCTCGGGATTCGGACCGGCCTTGCGCGCGGCCTTCCTGATCGAGGCAGCCGCCGTGCTGCTGCCCACCGTCAGCACCGCGCCTCTCTCGCTGATCGTATCGAGCGTGGTGGTCGGCGGCTTCACGCCCGGCATCGTGCCGCTGGTGCTCGGGCGCATCCACGAGCTCGTGCCGCACTCGACCGAGCAGCAGCGCGCGACATGGAGCCACGCCACCACGAGCTTCGCACTGTTCCAGGCAGCGGCAGCCTACGGTTTCTCCTGGATCTACGCGCAGACCGGTGGCGACTATCTGGTCCTGTTCGCACTTGGCGGCGCCGCCGTGGTGCTCGCGCTTGCGATCGATCTTGGGCTCGCGCTCACCACGCGCAGGGCATAAAGCGGGCGGCTGCGTGATCAGGAATACTGCATCACGCCGTCGTCGATTTTGCCGAAGCGCAAGGAGACGATGTCGAGCGCGTAGTTCTGGTACAGCCGCCATGGCTGCTTCGAGCCCTGCTTCGGCATCTTCGCGACCGAGCGCTGCACATAGCCCGAAGTGAAATCGAGCGACGGCTGCGCGGTGATTTCAGGGTCGTCATTGTGCGGCATGCACTGACGGAAATTGTGCCGGTCCATGTAGTTGATGAGCCGACAGACATATTCGCAGGTGAGATCGCACTTCAGCGTCCAGGACGCGTTGGTATAGCCGAAGGCCGACGCCATGTTCGGCACGTCGGCGTACATCATGCCCTTGTAGGTCAGCGTGTTGGCGAAATCGATGGCGCGGCCGTCGACGCTGATTTCGAGACCGCCGACGACCTGGAGCACCAGCCCCGTCGCGGTGACGATGATGTCGGCCGCAAGCTCGCGGCCGTCCTTCAGGCGAATGCCGTCGCGCGTAAAGGTGTCGATCTCGTTGGTGACGACGGCGGCGCGCTGCTCGCGGATCGCCTTGAACAGGTCGCCGTCCGGCACGAGGCACAGCCGCTGGTCCCAGGGATTGTAGCGCGGCGTGAAATGGGTCGCGACGTCGTAGTCGGGGCCGAGCGCCATCTGCACCCCCTTGAGCACCAGCTCCTTCACCTTGGCAGGCCGGCGCCGGCTGAGCTGGAAGAAGAACATCCCCCACATCACGTTGCGCCAGCGGATGACATGATAGGCAAGCCGCGTCGGCAGATTGCGGCGCAATTTGTTGGCCACGGGGTCCTGCGCAGGACGCGACACCACATAGGTCGGCGAGCGCTGCAGCATGGTGACCTGCGCCGCCTTCTTGGCGAGCTCAGGCACCAGCGTCACCGCGGTTGCGCCCGAGCCGATCACGACGACGCGTTTTCCTGCGTAGTCGATGTCCTCGGTCCATTTCTGCGGATGCACGATGCGGCCGGCGAAATCCGCCACGCCCGCGAACTCCGGCGTGTAGCCCGCTTCGTATTTGTAGTAGCCCGAGCACATGAACAGGAAATTGCAGGTGAAGCGCACGAGCTCTGTTGCGCCCTCGCCCGTGATGCGCTCGGCCTCGACGGTCCAGCGCGCATCCGGCGTCGACCAGGACGCGCGCTTGACGCGATGATTGAAGCGGATGTGCTTCTCGATGCCGTTCTCGGCCGCAGTCTCGCGCACATAGTCGAGGATCTGCGGGCCATCGGCGATCGCCTTCGGATCGGTCCACGGCTTGAAGGAATAGCCGAGCGTGAACATGTCGCTGTCGGAGCGGACGCCGGGATAGCGGAACAAGTCCCAGGTCCCACCGATGCAGTCGCGGCCTTCGAGGATGACGTAGCTCTTGCCTGGGCACTTGCCCTGAAGATGGTAGCCCGCGCCGATGCCGGACAGGCCGGCACCGACGATCAGCACGTCGAAATGTTCTGCGGCTTTGGCCATGGCGTTCTCCCCGGCACAGGATGGGCGACACCGTGCCGAATTGCAACCGTCAGGCGGTGGCAGCGCCGTAGACAAGGGCTGTGTCGAAATACTCGTAGAATTCCACTGCCTTCCCATCCTTGAAACGCCAGAAATCGACCTTCGGGGTCTCAGCGATCTTCCCGGTCCTTTTGTTGGTCCAGGCACATGAGCCGCGCGCGAAAACAGCGTCGCCCTGCGCGACGTATTCATTCATGGTGTAGTGCTGCATGCTCCAGTCAGCCAGCAGACCGTCGAAATAGCCACGCAGCTGCGCGCGGTCGTCATAACACTTGGCAAAGGGCACCGCCGGAGCCCCCTGCGGAAGCGAGTCGAATTTGATCTGCGGGCCGATGACGCTGTCGAACCAATAGTCGACGCTCCCGCCTTTGCTGTCGTTCCACCGACGATAGGCTTCTTTGAGCAACTGAACGTTGGCTTCGCTGGACATCGCATTCCCTCCATATGCATTTGACAATGAACGTGGGAAACGCGGCCACCCGCTTCAGAAGTGGCGGGCTTGTTTTGGCTCTACCTCCGAGCGTAGCACAATGAGTCTACAAAAAAAGGCCCCGGATCGCTCCGGGGCCTTCGTGTCGCAGCTGGATGCGATCTCAGTAGCGGTAGTGGTCCGACTTGTACGGACCTTCTTGCTTCACGCCGATGTAGTCGGCCTGGTCCTTGCGCAGCTCGGTGAGCTTGACGCCGATCTTGGCGAGGTGCAGACGCGCGACCTTTTCGTCCAGCGACTTCGGCAGCACGTAGACTTCCTTCGTGTACTTGCCGTCCTTGTTGTTGGCGAACAGCTCGATCTGCGCCAGCGTCTGGTTGGTGAAGGAGGCCGACATCACGAAGGACGGATGGCCCATCGCGTTGCCGAGGTTCACGAGGCGGCCTTCCGACAGCATGATGATGCGGTGCTTGTCGGGGAATTCGATCTCGTCGACCTGCGGCTTGATGTTGGTCCACTTCAGGTTACGCAGACCCGCGATCTGGATCTCGTTGTCGAAGTGGCCGATGTTGCAGACGATGGCGCGATCCTTCATCGCGCGCATGTGCTCGATCGTGATGATGTCCTTGTTGCCGGTCGCGGTGACGAAGATGTCGGCGCGCGGAGCGGCGTCTTCCATGGTCACGACCTCGTAGCCTTCCATCGCGGCCTGGAGCGCGCAGATCGGATCGACTTCCGACACCATCACGCGGCAGCCGGCCTGGCGCAGCGACGCGGCCGAGCCCTTGCCGACGTCGCCGAAGCCCGCGACCATCGCGACCTTGCCCGACATCATCACGTCGGTGCCGCGACGGATGCCGTCGACCAGCGATTCACGGCAGCCATAGAGGTTGTCGAACTTCGACTTGGTGACGCTGTCGTTGACGTTGATCGCCGGCCACAGCAGCGTGCCGGCCTTCTGCATGTCATAGAGACGATGCACGCCCGTGGTGGTCTCTTCGGAAACGCCTTTGATGCTCTTGGCGATCTCGGCGAAGTAGCCCTTCGGCTTTTCCTTGAGCTGCTTCTTGAGCAGCGCGAAGAAGACTTCTTCTTCCTCGGAGCCGGGCTTGTCGAGGAACGCGGTATCGCCGTTCTCGGCGCGCAGGCCGAGATGGACGTACATGGTGGCGTCGCCGCCGTCATCGAGGATCATGTTCGGGTGACCGCCGCCGTGCCAGTCGAACAGTTTTGCGGTGTAATCCCAGTATTCGGCCAGCGTCTCGCCCTTGACGGCGAAGACGGGAATGCCGGCGGCGGCGATCGCGGCGGCAGCGTGGTCCTGCGTCGAATAGATGTTGCAGGAGACCCAGCGAATGTCGGCGCCGAGGGCTGCCAGCGTCTCGATCAGCACGCCGGTCTGGATCGTCATGTGCAGCGAGCCGGCGATGCGCGCGCCCTTCAGCGGCTGCTTCGGGCCGAACTCCTCGCGGGTGGCCATCAGGCCGGGCATCTCGGTCTCGGCCAGCGAGAGTTCCTTGCGGCCGAAGTCGGCCAGCGAAATGTCCTTGACGATATAGTCGGTGAAGCCGGGCTTCGCATTCATAGCGGAGGTCCTGTTGTTGAATTGGTCGTCCCGGGTCGCCCTGGAGGGGCGACCCGAAATCTCGACATGATGGATAAGGATCCCGGGTTCGCCGCTGTCGCGGCGCCCCGGAATGACGTTGGTACTTAGACTGCGCGCTTGAGCGCTTCGACGAGATCGGTCTTCTCCCAGGAGAAGCCGCCCTCGTTGTCGGGCGTGCGGCCGAAATGACCGTAGGCCGAGGTGCGCGCGTAGATCGGGCGGTTGAGGTCGAGATGGCTGCGGATGCCGCGCGGGGTGAGATCCATCGCCTTGGCGGCGGCCTTCTCGAGCTGGTCCTCCGACACCTTACCGGTGCCGTGGGTGTCGATGTAGATCGACAGCGGACGCGCGACGCCGATGGCGTAGGCGAGCTGGAGGGTGCAGCGATCGGCGAGACCAGCGGCAACGATGTTCTTGGCGACATAGCGCGCTGCGTAAGCCGCCGAACGGTCGACCTTGGTCGGATCCTTGCCGGAGAACGCACCGCCGCCATGCGGGGCCGCGCCACCATAGGTGTCGACGATGATCTTGCGGCCGGTCAGGCCGGAATCGCCGTCCGGACCGCCGATGTAGAACTTGCCGGTCGGATTGATGTGCCAGATGGTCTTCGGCGTGATCCAGTCCTTCGGCAGCGCCTCGCGGACATAGGGCTCGACGATGTCGCGGATCTGCTTCGACGAGATATCCTCGACCAGATGCTGGTGCGACACGACGATCTCGCGCACGCCGACCGGCTTGCCGTTCTCGTACTGCACGGTGACCTGGCTCTTGGAGTCCGGACCCAGCACCTTCTCGCGGCCGGAGTGACGCGCTTCCGAGATGAGGCGCAGGATCTTGTGGGCGTAGAAGATCGGTGCCGGCATCAGATCAGGCGTCTCGTTGGTGGCGTAACCGAACATGATGCCCTGGTCGCCTGCGCCCTCTTCCTTGACCTCGCCCGGCTGCAGCGCATCGACGCCCTGCGCGATGTCGGCCGACTGCGGATGCAGCAGGATCTCGATGTCGGCCTTCTCCCAGTGGAAGCCGTCCTGCTCGTAGCCGATGTCCTTGATCGCGGCGCGCACGACGCCTTCGATCTGCTCGTTGGTGACGGATGCGGGACCTCGGGTCTCGCCGGCGATCACCACCTTGTTGGTGGTCGCGAGCGTCTCGCAGGCCGCACGGATCTGCCACGGATCGATGCCGGCTTTCGGCCCTTCGCGATAGAACAGATCGACGATTTCATCGGAGATCCGGTCACAGACCTTGTCGGGATGACCCTCGGACACGGATTCGCTGGTGAAGAGATAGGACGCGCGCATCAGTAACCCCTTGTTCCGCCGTTAACCTGGCGGGCGTTTGCGATGTTTAACCTTGGATTATGTCAATCACGCCGTCGCGAGATGACGTAGGACTCGTCGAGAAACCAGAGCCCGTTGTACTTCCGCAGCACGTCCCGGGCGGCATCCAGAGTGCGGCCGTTTTGAGTCATTTCTGTCAATCGGTCGTCCTCGATCTGCGCCACATACACCGCCGCATTCCACGCTGCAAAGGCCGTCGAGGTTCCGATGGTACCCGTCACCTCGTTGGGCAGCGCTTCCATATCATACCTGAAGATCGAACGGTTGTCCGCATAAGCATTAAAATTTAGGTCCCGGCCCAACGACCCAAGCTCGTACTTCACGGCGCGCAATAGCTCATGACGGCTGACCGCGAAAGGATTTTCTCCAGGCCAGATCGCCTGGATCATTTCCATGCCGGGATCGTGACCGTGGGAGTGGATTCCGATCAGCCGCCCGCCCGGCCGAAGCGCCCGCGCCAGCGGTGCAATGATCCGCTTTGCCCGGAAATTGACCGAGGACAGGGCGCGGTAGGGCTGGGATGCAATGACCAGGTCGAAATTGGCCTCGGTCTGGCCCGGCCGCGGAATGGTCGAATCCAGCAGGAACCTTTGGTCCTCGCGGTACAGCACCAGGACGACGGGCCGCTCGTAGAGCGGCATGGCCGTGCGCGGGCTGATCGCGGCGCGCCAGTTCTGTTCCAGGAACGGCCTCAACTCGGCGATCTGCTGCTCGAATTCGCCCGACGAGGCGCCCCGTAGCGGAACCTCGTGCCAGACGGTGGCCGCCGCCGCCGCAGGCGATGCCGGCGTGAGCCAGGGCGCCTCGGAGTAGAACATGTTGGTGAAGACGAACACCGACGCCGGATGCTCGAAAATGCGGTCCGGGACCCTCTCCAGCGTCAGCCGCAGGTCCTCGAGGCTGAGCTCCTTGCCGGCGACGTAGAACGGCATGTGCGGGTAGCGCTGGTGCGTTGCGCGCAGCACCCGGGCCAGCACCGTGCCGTCGCCGACGCCTGCGTCGAAGATGCGCAGCGCCGGCGGGCGCGGATGGATGCTGGCGAGCTCCAGCGCGACGCGCTCGGCGACCACTCGCTTCTCGCTGCAGGTATGGACGAACAGCAGGTATTTTTGCCGGTTCTCGAAGAAGCGGAAATTACCGCGCGGATCGCGTTTTTCCGGCGGCACCTGGAGTCCCCGCGGCGGCGGCAGGCCGCCCGTCGTCGATGCGGCGATATAGGCCTGGATCCGCTCCAGCGTGTCGATCGTGATGCGCTTTCCCTCGCGCAGGCGATGGACCAGCTTCCCATCGTTCACCGCGCGCCGGCCAAACGTCGATTCCGCCATGTCCGCCTTGCGGCAGAACTCGGTGATTTGGCTAAGGATTTCGTCGTTCTTCATGAGTGGGAAAGCGGTGGGCAGAACTGTTGGGACCAGCGTCGTAGCAAAATCTGCCCACTGAGGGAATACCCTCTCTTGGCTTTACCCCACGTCCAATGACGAGCGCGTGAACCCCGGCGCACCGCCGGGCAACAAACAAGCGCTTCTCCTTCAAGGGACCATCGCCATGCGCCGCCTGCTCGTCGCGCTCTGCCTGCTCACAGCAACCCTGTGGGCCGCACCCGCCTTCGCGCAGGCGCGGAGCCAGCTCGGGCCGCTCTGCACCACCGACACCACGCCGCCAGACCAGATGATCGACGCCTGCAACAAGATCGTCGCGCTGAAGGTGTTCAAAGGCGAGCAGCTCGCGACGATCTATTTCTGGCGCGCGGTGGGCTGGAACAAGAAGGGCGACTATTCGAAGGTCATCGCCGACACCACCGAGGCGATCCGGCTCCAGCCGAGCCAGGCGGTCTACAATCTCAGGGGATCGGCCTATTACGACAAGGGCGACTACGACATCGCGATCGCCGATTTCGACGATGCGCTGAAGCTCGGCCCGCCTGATGGCACCATCTTCCACAATCGCGGCAACGCCTGGCGCAGCAAGGGCGACTACGCCAAGGCGATTGCCGACTACGACGCCACGATCAAACTGCAGCCCAAATCGACGTTCTCGTTCCAGAACCGCGGCATCGCGAAGGAGGCGCTCGGCGATCTCGACGGCGCGCTTGCCGACATCAACCAGGCGATCCGGCTCGACCCGACACTGCCGCAGCCGCTGATCAACCGCACCGCGATCTGGCGCATGCGGGGCGATCTCGATCGCGCCGTTGCCGATGGCAGCGAGGCGATCCGGCTTGCGAAGGAAAAACCGCCCGTCAATATCATGACGCCGCCGAACAGCGTGCTGATCTCCGGCTATATCCACCGCGCGCTGGCCTATGAGGCGAAGGGCGACTACGCCCATGCGCGCGACGACTACAAGGCGACGCTGGCGATCGTGGCGTCCGATGCCGGCAGCAAGGCCAACCAGGCGACCGCCAAGGTGCGGCTGTCGCTGGTGACGGATGCGCTCACTCCCATCCCGCGCGATGCGCCGTCACCGGTGACGCAGCCGGCCCCGCAGCAAACGGGCGCGGCACCTGCGCCCTCGCCTACCCCGGCGACGCCTGGCAAGCGCCTCGCACTGGTGATCGGCAATGGCGCCTACGCGCATGTCAAGGCGCTGCCCAATCCGGCCAACGATGCGCGCGCCGTCGCCAGGAGCCTGCGCGACATCGGCTTCACGGTGTCCGAGGGCATCGATCTCGACCGCGCAGCGATGCAGAAAGTGACGCGCGACTTCCTGCGCGAGGCGGCGCGGGCACAGGTCGCGTTGGTGTACTATGCCGGCCACGGCGTGCAGGTCGACGGCCGCAACTATCTCATCCCCGTCGACGTCGAGCTCAAGCCCGGCGCGGGCATGACGGAGGCGATGATCGACATGGACACGATCATGGCCGGCCTCGACGACCAGGTCCGCACCAACATTTTGATCTTCGATGCCTGCCGCAACAATCCGATGGCGCAGCAGGTCGCAGCCGCCGGCACCAACCGAGGCATCGAGGGCGCTTCGGGCCTCGCAGCGCCAACGAGCCTGGGCGCCGGTGCAACGCTAGGCGCGGGCACGCTGATCGCGTTCGCCACCGCGCCGGGCCAGGTCGCGCTCGACGGCGAAGGCGCCAACTCGCCGTTCTCCGCCGCCCTCTCCCGCCATCTCGGCACGCCGGGGCTGGAGGTGCAACAGATGCTGACGCGCGTGCGGGCGGAAGTGGTCTCGAGCACGAAGAACAAGCAGGTGCCGTGGTCGAACTCGTCGCTGCTGGGCGAGGTCTATCTGGCGGAGAAGTGAGGGCGGGTGAGCGCACTGGTTTTCAAGGGTGCAACGCTGCCCGCCACTCACTCGGTGTCATCGCCCGGCTTGAATCGGGCGATCCAGTACGCCGAGACGTCCGTGATTCACCGAAAAGCCGCGGCGTACTGGATTCCCCGCTTTCGCGGGGAATGACAGCAGCCGCGTGGCAAACTTAGTTGCCCCACACTTCCTTGGCGATCTCGACCGCAAGGCCGAGCTTGGCCCACTGCTCTTCCTCGGAGAGGATGTTGCCTTCCTCGGTCGAGGCAAAGCCGCACTGCGGGGACAGCGCGAGCTGCTCCAGCGGCGCGAATTTGGCGGCCTCTTCGAGGCGACGCTTGATGTCGTCCTTTTTCTCGAGCTCACCGAACTTCGAGGTGATGACGCCGACCACGACGACCTTGTTGCCCTTGGGCAGGAAGCGCAGCGGCTCGAAGCCGCCGGCGCGGTCACTGTCGTATTCGAGGAAGTAGCCATCGTAATTGGTGCCGGCCAGCATGGTCTCGGCCACGGGCTCGTAGCCGCCCGAAGAAATCCAGGTCGAGCGGAAATTGCCGCGGCAGACATGCGTCGTCACCACCATGTCGGCCGGCTTTTCGGCCAGCGCGTAATTGATGACGCGCGCATAGATCTGCTGGAGACCCTCGGGATTGTCGCCGCGCTCGCGCGCCTTCTTCAATTCGTCCTGCGAACAGAGATAGGCCCACACGGTGTCGTCGAACTGAAGATAGCGGCAGCCGGCATCGTAAAACGCCTTCACGGCCTTGCGGTAGGTCTTGCCGAGGTCTTCGTAGAACGCGTCGAGATCGGGATAGACGTCCTTGGAGATTGCCTTGCGGCCGCCGCGGAAGTGCAGCACGGCCGGCGAGGGGATCGTCATCTTGGCGGTGACGTGGGCCTGGTCGGCGGACTTCTTCAGGAAGCGGAAGTGATCCAGCATCGGATGGTCGTCGGGGAAATCGAGCTTGCCGATCACGCGGACCGCATCATGCCGCGTCTCGACGCCCGCGAACTGGATGCCCGTGTCCGGGTGAAACATTTCGCAGCCGGTGAGCTTGGCCAGGAAGTCAAAGTGCCACCAGGAGCGGCGCAATTCGCCGTCGGTCGCGAGCTTCAGGCCGATCGAGGCCTGCTTGTGCACGACCTTCTCGATCTCCATGTCCTCGATCTTGCGCAGATCGTCAGCCGAGATCTCGCCCTTCTCGAGCCTGACGCGGGCTTCCTTGATCTTGGCCGGACGCAGGAGGCTGCCGACCTCGTCGGCGCGGAAGGGGGCTTTGGTTCGCTGCATGTCTTGTCTCTCCCGAATTTCTAGTGGGCCGCCGCCCCTGCGACGCCGAGGTGGCGCTCGAGGACCGACGGGTCGGCCTTCAGCGCGGCGCTCGGGGCGTCGTGGACGATCGTTCCGCGCTCCAATATCACAACACGGTCGGCGAGCCCCAGAATCTTTTGCGCGTTCTGCTCGACGATGATCGAGCAGATGCCGCCCGCCCGGGTGATGGTGCCGATCGCCTTCAGAAGCTCCTCGACGATGATGGGGGCGAGGCCCTCCGTCGGCTCGTCCAGCAGCAGGACCTTCGGGTTGAGGGTCAACGCCCGGCCGATCGCCAGCATCTGCTGCTCGCCGCCGGAGAGCTGGTTGCCAAAATTGCTCCGCCGCTCCTTCAGCCGCGGGAACATCTCGTAGACCCGCTCGACCGTCCAAGGGCCGGGCTGCGCCACCGCGGTCATGTTCTCTTCCACCGTCAGCGAGCGGAAGATGTTGCGCTCCTGCGGCACCCAGCCGATGCCGGCCCGCGCCCGCTGATCGGGCCGCAAGCTCGTGACATCGGTGCCGGCGAGCGCGACCGAGCCGGAGAAGCGGCGGGTCACGCCGACGATGGAGTTGATCAGCGTGGTCTTGCCGGTCCCGTTGCGGCCCAGCAGCGCAAGCACCTGCCCCTCGGCGAGGCGCAGGGACATGTTGGACAGCACCACCGCCTCGCCATAGCCGGCGCGAAGTGCGTCGATCGCGAGCAGGTCAGACATTGACCGCCTCCTCGCCGAGATAGACGGCCTTGACCTGCGGGTCGCGCGCGACCACGTCGGGCGGCCCCTCGGTGAGCAGCGCGCCCGAGACCAATACCGAGATGCGGTCGGCGAAGGAAAAGACGAGGTCCATGTCGTGCTCGATCAGGAGCACGGTGACGTCACGCGGCAGGCTGCCTACGACCGCGAGAATGTCGTGGCGTTCGCTCTCGGGCACGCCGGCGGCGGGCTCGTCGAGCAGCAGCACGCGCGGCTTGGCGGCGATCGCGACCGCGATCTCGAGCAGGCGTTGCTTGCCGTAAGGCAACGTCACGGTCTCTTCGTTCATGACGTCGAGCAGATGGAAGCGCCTCAGGAGATCGGCGATCTCGCCGTTGACGTCGCTCCGCGTGCCCATCCGCCGCCACCAGTCGCCGCCATGGCCGAGGCGCTCGGAGACGGCGAGGCCGATGGTCTCGAGCGGGGTCAGGTCGGGATAGAGCTGGTTGATCTGGAAGGTGCGCGACATGCCGCGCAGCACGCGCTTGTGCACCGGCAAATCCGTGATGTCCTGGCCTTCGAGCAGGATCCGGCCCGAGTTTGGCTTCAGCACGCCGGTGAGCTGGTTGATGACCGTGGTCTTGCCGGCGCCGTTCGGGCCGATCAGCGCGTGGCGGGCGCCCTGCTCGATCTTGAGCGACAGGTCCCGCGTCACGCGCAGGCCGCCGAACTGCTTTTCGAGATTTTGGGTTTCGAGCGCGATGGTCATGCGTCGCTCTCCGGCACGGCAACGACCGCCTTGCGTCCGGCAACCTGCTTGATGACCAGGTTCGGCACGTACAGCACCCAGCGATGCAGGCGCTGGCGGCCGACCAGCACGATCACGACCAGCACGAGGCCGATCCAGAACTGCCAATATTGCGGGGTGATGGTGGAGAACACTTCCTGGAGCATGCGGAAGATCACCGCGCCGACCAGTCCGCCATAGAGATAGCCGGTCCCGCCGATCACGAGCACCAGCATCAAATCGGCCGAACGCTCGAAGGCGAATACGTCGAGGGAGGCGATCGCCGTGGTCTGGGTGAACAGCGCGCCCGCAATGCCGGCATAGAACGCCGCGAGGGTGTAGATCGCGATCAGGCGGCGGTTGACGGGGATGCCAATGGCGGCTGCGCGCAGCGGATTGTTCTTGATCGCGCGCAGCGACAGGCCGAACGGCGAATGCACGACGCGGCGGGCGAACAGGAACAACAGGAACAGCACCGCCAGCGAGTAGAAAAAGCCGGTCTTGCCGAACATGTCGAACGCAATCTCGCCGAAGATCGGCTGCATCTCGATGCCCTGAAGGCCGTCGGTGCCGCCGGTGATGTTGGAGAAGCGCTCGGCGAGCGCTTCCAGCAGCAGCGCGATGCCGAGCGTGACCATCAGCCGGGTCAGATCGACGCCGCGGATCACCAGGAAGCTGGTGGCAAAACCCAGCACCATAGCGGCAAGGCCGGCTACGATCAGCGCGAGCACGGGCTCGTTGATGATCCCATGCAAGGCGAGAAGCCCCGCGGCGTAGGCGCCGACGCCGAAGAAAGCGGCATGGCCGAGCGAGACGATGCCGGCATAACCGAGGATGAGATCGAGCGACATCGCAAACAGCGCCAGCCGCAGGATGTCGGTCATGATCAGATAGCGCGTGGGAAAAGCGAAGCCGCAGGCCAGCACGACGAGCCAGAAGGCGACTTCGCCATAGTGCCAGCGCGCCTGGCGCTGGGCGTGATAACCGACGTCGGAGGAAGTGCTCATCGGCGGCCTCAACGCGCGGCCGTGCGGCCGAACAGGCCGTTCGGGCGCCAGATCAGGATCACGATCATCATGGTGTAGATCACGAAGGGGCCCATCTTCGGCACATAATATTTGCCGGCGACGTCGCCGATGCCGAGCAGGAGCGAGGCCAGGAACGGCCCGGTGATCGAGGACGAACCGCCGACGGTGACCACGATCAGGAAGTAGATCATGAACTTCAGCGGGAAATACGGATCGAGGCCGAGGATCTCGGCGCTCAGTGCACCACCGAGACCGGCGAGCCCGCAGCCGAAAGCAAAGGTGAAGGCGAACACCTGCGGCACGTTGATGCCGAGCCCGCTCGCGGCACGGGGATCATCGACCGCGGCGCGCAGCCGGCTGCCGAACCGGGTCTTGGCCAGCACCATCTGGAGAGCAATGGTGAGCAGGCCGCAGATCACGATGATCATCAACCGGTAGCGGCCGATGCCGACGCCGAACACGTCGAACTGGCCCTGGAGCGCAGCCGGCAAATTGATGAAGACGCGCGATGAGCCCTGGATGTAATCGACGGCCGCGACCGACATGAACGTCAGACCGATCGTGAACAGCACCTGGTCGAGATGGCTGCGCGCATAGAGATGGCGGTAGAGCGTTCGTTCGAGCACGATGCCGATGGCTGCTGCGGAGACAAAGGCGAGCGGCAGTGCTGCGAAGAACGGCCAGCCCATGCGGTTGACCAGGACCATGCAGACATAGCCGCCGGCCATGGCAAAGGCGCCGTGGGCGAGGTTGACGAAGTTCATCAGGCCGAGCGTGACCGCAAGCCCGCAAGCGAGCACGAACAGCAGCATGCCGTAGGCAACGCCATCGAACAGGTTGGTGAGGATAGAGGTCATCGGAAGCGGGTGAACCCTGGTAATCACTCGTCATTCCGGGGCAGCGCGCAGCGCTGAACCCGGAATCCATTTCCATCACGTCGAGATCCCCGATGCGCGCTAAGCGCGCTCGGGGATGACGCGCTTTTCGCGCGTCACTTCTTCGTCTTACCGAGATCCTTGACGGCTTCGAAGGTCGCGAACTCGACATTGTAGAGCTCGCCGTCGACCTTCTCGACCTTGCGGATGTAGATGTTCTGCACGATGTCGCGGGTCTCGGGGTCGATCGAGATCGGGCCGCGCGGGCTTTCCCACTTCTGGCCCTTCATGGCTTCGACCAGCTTGGTGCCGTCGGTGTCGCCATTGGTCTTCTTCAGCGCCTCGTAGATGAGGTGGATGCCGTCATAGCCGCTCACGGCCATGAAGCCCGGACGGTTGCCGTAGGCCTTCTTGTAGGCCGCGACGAAATCCTTGTTCATCTGCGAGGGATGCGCCGCGGAATACAGATGCGCGGTGACCGTGCCGAGCACGGCGTCGCCCATGTTGTTGAGCAGGTCGTCGTCGGTGACGTCGCCCGGTCCGATTACCTTGATGCCGGCCTTGTCGAGGCCACGCTCGGCATACTGCTTCATGAAGTTGCCGCCCTGGCCGGCCGGCACGAACACGAAGATCGCGTCGGGCTTGGCATCCTTCATGCGCTGGAGGAACGGCGCGAAATCGGGATTGGCGAGCGGCGTCTTCACCTCTTCGACCACCTCACCGCCGCCGGCGGTGAAGTTCTGCTTGAAGAAGTTCAGTGCGTCGTTGCCCGGCGCGTAGTCGGAGGTGAGCGTCGCCACCTTCTTGATGCCGTTCTTCACCGCCCAGTCGGCGATGATGGTCGAGGACTGCGCCAGCGTGAAGCTGGTGCGCACGATGTAGGGCGAGCGCTCGGTGATGATGGAGGTGCCGGCCGCCATCACGACTTCCGGGATCTTGGCCTGGGTTGCGAGCGGCGCGGCCGCGAGCGCGGCCGGCGTCACGCCGAAGCCGGCGATGAAATTGACCTTGTCGTTGACGATCAGCTCCTGCGCGGCCGTCTTGGTCTTGTCCGGAATCGCGGCGTCGTCCTTGAGGATGATCTCGATCTTCTTGCCGGCGACGGTGTCGCCCTTCTGCTGCATATAGAGCCTGATCGCGTTCTCGATCTGCTTGCCGGTCGAGGCCTGGCCGCCGGTCATCGGCAGGATCAGGCCGACCTTGACGGTGTCCTCGGCCTTGGCCGGCACGATGGCCGCAAGGCCGGCGATGGCGGCCGCTGCCGCGGTCCAAGAGACCTTATAAGAAAACGTCTTCCATTCGAACATCAGATGTCCCTCCCCTTCATTCCTGATCTCTTGTGCGCCGGACCGAGTGCCCGGTCCTTGGCTCAACCTTAGCTCACGCACGCGCGATGTCGCGCCACATGGCGTCTTTCGCGCCCTTATTGTCAATCGGACGTTTGGCGACCATTCGGCGCAAGCCGCGCGTCCCGATTGCCGACGACAGGGAGCGATGCCGTGGTTACGTCGGAGTAACCCGAGCATCCCCATCCTGGCCGCTCCTATTTGTACGATTGTACAAATAAAATGGACCTGTCAACGAAAAAGCCCTGCCGCCGACCAAGCCAGTTTGTCGCGTGCCCCTTGCCACAGTCTAGAAAGCGACCGGCCGCGTGGATGGAGGATTTCGTCTTTCTTTTGCAGAATTCGGACACCGCGGTTCACGGCAAATCGGTAGTTAATTACCTACCTCGAATAAGTCTATTTTACCTTGTTGAAGACTACTCTCCCCGCGCCAGCCTAACCCGGCGTCCAACACGACTGAATTCGCGCGCACAATGCTCAAGCTTTTCCGCTCCGTCCTCACCCTCGTTGCGCTCGCCGCGGGGCTGTCCGGCTGCGGCACCGTCAACGAAAAGCTCTCCGCCGGCATGGGCGACTACGTCCCGCAATGGGCCGGCGGCCTGCCGGCCGACGCACCGCCGCGGCCCGGCACGCCGCAATACGACGCCTACATGAAAGAGCGCGAACGCAAGCGGCTGCTGCCGGCGGCCGATCGCGAGAAGGAAGAGCAGGCGCAGAAGGGTGCGACCGGCTCGGCGTCCGGCAACGCGGTGCGCTGAGGGCGCTACTCGCCACTCACCATTCGCTAATCCATAAACACCACGGTCTTGCGGCCGTTGAGGATGACGCGGTCGTCGAGGTGGTAGCGGATCGCGCGGGCCAGCACGCGCCGCTCGATATCGCGGCCCTTGCGGACGAGATCCTCCGGGGTGTCGCGGTGGCTGATGCGCTCGACGTCCTGATCGACGATCGGACCTTCGTCGAGGTCGCGCGTGACGTAATGGGCGGTCGCACCGATCAGCTTGACGCCGCGCTCATGGGCCTGGTGATAGGGCTTTGCGCCCTTGAAGCCCGGCAGGAACGAGTGGTGGATGTTGATGCAGCGGCCGGAAAGCTTGGCAGACAGATCATCCGACAGGATCTGCATGTAGCGCGCGAGCACGACGAGATCGGTGCCGGTCTCGGCGACGAGATCGAGGATCTGCGCCTCCTGCTCGCGCTTGGTCTCCTTGGTGACAGGCAGATGGTGGAACGGGATGCCGCCGAAATCGAGCCCGGCATAGACCTCGCGCGGATGGTTGGAGACGATTGCGGTCGGGACCATCGGCAGCTCGCCGGTGCGCCAGCGATAGAGGATGTCGACCAGGCAATGGTCGGACTTCGACACCAGCAGCATCACCTTGCGATGCGCTGCACGGTCACGCATCTGCCACTCCATGCCGAAACGCTCCGCGATCGCGGCAAACCCGGTCTGGAGCGCCGACAGCTCCACGGCGAGATCGGCCGCGGTGAACACCACGCGCATGAAGAACTTCTTGGTCTCGACGTCGTCGAACTGCTGGGCATCGAGAATGTTCTGTCCGTTGTGGGCCAGAAAGGTCGACACCGCCGAGACGATGCCGGGACGATCCGGACAGGACAGGGTCAGGACATATTGATGATCAGGCATGGCTCTTGATGAAGGTTTGGGCAGCGACTGCGGAACGATCCGCGATTTGCGCCCTGCTCTATCACCGACCCCGCCCTCGCGCCAATCCCAAGACTTGATCGCAAGACTTGCGTCAGCATAAAGCGCGGAGTCAGGATGAACGGACCATTGCAATTTACCGCCGGAGCACACCCATGGCCGACCGCTTGAACGGCTACCGCATCCTGATCCTGGAGACGCGCGAGGAGGCCCAGTTTTCAAAGCTTCTGGCCGAGCAAGGTGCCGACGTCGTGCAGTGCCCGATGTTCACCATTCACGACGCGCCCGATCCCGCCCCGGTCGAGGCCTGGATTCGCCGCGCCATCGACCAGCCCCTTGACGACCTCGTGCTGATGACGGGCGAAGGCCTGCGGCGGATCATGAAGCTCGCGCGGACCCGTGGTCTCGACCAGGCTCTGGTCGCAGCCCTCGCCAAATCGCGAAAATTCACCCGCGGCCCGAAGCCCGGCAAGGCGTTGCGCGAGATCTCCCTCGATGCGCAGCAGAACACGGAGAAGCCGACCACCGAGGGCGTGATCGAAATGCTGGGCAGGCTCGATCTGAAGGGGCGACGCGTCGGCCTTCAGCTTTATCCGGACAAGGACCACAGCGCACTGACCGGCGCACTTGCCGCGCAAGGCGCCGATGTCGATACCGTGCTGCCTTATGCCTACGATTCCAAGGCAGCGGATGCCAACATCGTCGCCGCCATCGACGACATGACCGAGGGGCGGATCGATTCCATCGCGCTGACCAATCTTGGCCAGGTCCGCCGCCTCGTGGAAGCCGCGAAGGCACATGGCAGTGAGGCGAAGTTGCGCGCAGGGTTGGAGCGGACGCTGATTGCGTCGGTGGGTCCTGCGGTGTCGGGAGAGCTCGCCGCGCATGGCCTGCGCACGGACATCGCGCCGGCGGAAGACCACTATTTCATGCGCCCGCTGATCTCGGCGATGGCGGCGGCGCTCGCCGAGAAGCGGCCGAAGGTGGCGGGTTAGTCACCAGGCGCCGATGCCTAGCTTGCCACCTGCGATGCGGCCGACATCAACTCCTGCGGGCTCGGAGCCCCGAACATGCGATGGCCGCCTTCAGGAACCTCGGTAAAGGTCCAGCGCACGATCCCCTCGCGATCGAGCAGGAACTGGCCGAACAGCTGGCCCTGGCCGGTTGCCGCCATGCGCTGATCGGCCTCCATCATCTCGTAACCGTCCTTGTTGTTGAGGTACTCGGCAGCCGCCAACCGATTCATCGACCCCGACGTTTCGCCGGGCACATCCACCTGCATGCTCTTGACGACGTCCATACCCACCTTGCGCGGCCACTCGGTTTCGTTCTCCGTAAACTCGATAGTGGGCAGACCGAACGCGCGGTGCGAGACCCGCTCGGGGTCGGACGCGGCGAGCAGATTGGGCAATGGATGATAGCGGAAGTAGAGCCGCGCGCGCTCAATGGGCGTATTCACGACCGTGAGACTTTCGACGCCCTTGTCGCGCAGGGCTGCGTCAAGTTGCGCCTGTGCCGCGATATGTCGCCGACAGAACGGGCAGTGCAGCCCGCGAAACAAGCCGATCAATATCGGGCTGTGCCCGCGAAAATCCTGCAGCGCGATCGTTCCATCGCGTGTGATGGCGTCCAGCACGATGTTCGGCGCGCGATCGCCCGGTTGAAGCGGTCCGTCGACATGAAGTCCTGACATGGTTGAACTCCTTCATATGACCTAGTCAAGAAACGGCAGTACGATCAGCCCGGCGGGATCGAGACCGTGGCGAGCGCAGACATCATGCGCCAGCGCGAAATATCGGTCGGCCTCGGACATGTCGCCTCGATCAAGGCTCAGCGTGGCGAGACCATCATAGCATGGAAAGAGCTGCTGGGGTTCGCCGGTTTCGTTCGCCACCTCGATTGCCTCATTGTAGCAGAGGGCGGCCAGATCGGGGCGGAAGTGGCATTGATGGATTTGCCCGAGCACGATCAAGGGTACGGAGAGATGCTCGCGCTGATCGAGCGCACGGTCGATTTCGATCGCCTTCTCGGCAGCCGGTACCCCTTCCTCGGTACATCTGTCCGTGAAGGTGCAACAGGCAACGGCAAAATTGGCGAGAAGACGCGCCTGGAAGCCAAGATCCCCGATCCGACGCGCGACATCGAGTCCACGCCGGCAGACCTCCACGGCTTTCGCCGGGTCGACGATCGTGTAGAGCACACCGAGATTGGTGTAGCCGCGGCAGGCTACGTTGAGGAGGCCGGCCGCTTCGGCGGCTGCAACGCTTTGCTCCACCTCGCGCACCGCCTCCTCGTGTCGTCCAAGCCGCGCCAGCGCAACGCCCTTGGTGTTGAGGGCCTCCGCAATGGCACGTGCCGCCTCGAGACCGGCCTGCTCGTCCGCGTCCGCCGGTACGGACCGTGCATAGCCGAGCGCCTCGTCTGCCCATCTTGCGGCGGCGACGTGATCGCCGGTCCGAAACGCGAGACGGCCGCGCTCCTGCAGGAGATGCGCCCACTCGATGGGCGCGTCGGTCCCTCCAAGCAGGTTGGCCGCCTCGGCGTAATGCGTCTCTGCCTTGATCCGCTTGCCGGCGTCCCACAGCAATCGGCCAAGCCTGCGAAGAATTCGCGCTTCGCCGATCCGGTCCTGGATGGCGCGGTGCCCCTCCAACGCGCTCTGATAGTGCTCCTCGGCCGTGTTCCGGCGGCCAGCCGCGGCACAGAGGTCCGCAATCCGCTCGTACAGGACCAGACGTTCCGGCTCCCGTTCGCCGCCGGTCAACAGCACGGCGAGGGCCTGTTGGTAGAGACGGATGGCATCGTCATTGGCATAGCTGGCGCGTGCGCGATCGCCGGCTGCGCGCAGATAGCGCGCGCCTTTCGGCTTGCTCGCGCTCAGACTGAAGTGATGTCCGAGCAGGATGAGATCTTCGAGGCGCTCGGGCTCGTTGCCATAGAGCCTTTCGAGCGCCCCGCCAATCCGTCCATGAAGCTCGATCCGGCGCTGCAGAAGCAGGTTTTGATAGATCACGTCCTGAAGCATGGTTTGCGTGAAGCGGTAGGTCCGCAGCGAAATCGAGTTCGCGCCCGCGATCTCCTCGATGATCTCCGCGTCGCACAGAAGCTCGAGCCCTGCTTCAAGCCTTGCCGGCTCGGTTGCCGCCGCACCGAGAGCAGCCGCATCAAACCGCGGGCCGATCACGGCGGCTTCCTGTGCCAGGCGGCGCACCTGATGCGGCAACCGGTCGAGACGCGCCAGCAACAACGCCTGAATGCTTGCCGGAATATCGGCGGCGGCTTCATCCGATTTCATCCGCCACTGCGCGCCGTCGCGCTCCAGGGTGC
This sequence comes from Bradyrhizobium sp. Mp27, assembly GCF_029953005.1. Classification (NCBI taxonomy): domain Bacteria; kingdom Pseudomonadati; phylum Pseudomonadota; class Alphaproteobacteria; order Hyphomicrobiales; family Nitrobacteraceae; genus Bradyrhizobium; species Bradyrhizobium sp. Mp27. The sequence continues at coordinate 33,021 of NZ_JASAUS010000060.1, forward strand.
CGGCTTCGATCAGGCCGCGTATGATCTCCTCGAGGAAAAGCGGATTGCCGCCGGCGCGATCGAGGATTCGACCGAACAGAGCTCCCGGCGGTTCACGCCAACCGTGACTGAAATAGGCCGCGAGCAGCCTTTGTCCGTCGGCGTCGCCAAGCGGGGGCAGCCGGAGGGTTGTGTGACTGATCCTGCTCGAGCCGAACTGGTCCAGTTCCAGCATCGGCCGATGCGTAAACAGCAGCATCAGCCGCGTCCGCTCCAGTCGGTCCATCAGGAACCGCAACGCTTCAAGCGACACCGCATCGGCCCAATGCAGATCCTCGACGATGATCAGCAGCGGCGACAGTGCCAGGCGGCGTTCGAAGACGGTGCGAATCGCGAAGAATATCTGCCGGCGGAGCTGTTCGGGCTCGACATGCCTGAGCGCGGCGTTGGGGTCGCCGAGGCCGAGGACGTGCAGATAGAGGGGCATCAGGCGGTCGGCCTCGTCGGTCGCGAGGCCAAGCTCCGACAGCGCTTCGGCGACCTTTGCCTCCGCCTCTGCGGCGCCCGCCTTCTGCGCAATGCCATAGGCGCTGCGCAGCACGGCGGCGAGAGTGCCGTAGGATTGTTCGCCAAGCGGCGAGCACGCCGCGTGCCGGATCGCCACGCCGGCGAATCGATCCTGGTCGCGGATGCGCGCGACGAATTCGCTGACCAGGCGCGTTTTCCCGATGCCGGCTTCACCGACCAGCCGCACCAGTTGAGCCGCGCCGCCGCACGCGCGATCAAGGCTGCCGATCAGGCGCGCAAGCTCGACGTCGCGCCCGATCAACGGCGCATTGAGGCCCAGCGTGTCGAGACCGCGCGCCGCACGGGGCGTGTCGAGCGGCTCCTTCAGACGGTGGACCAGCACGCTGCCCATCTTGCCCTTCAGCGAGACCTCGCCAAGCGAGTCATAGGAGAACGCATGCCGCGTCAGACGGTGGGTCAACGGCCCGACCAGCACCTCGCCCGGAGCCGCCATCGACTGTAGCCGCTGGGCGGTATTCACCGTGTCGCCGGTCACCGAATAGGATTTGGAAACACCCGCACCGAGCCCGCCCGCGACGACGTGCCCGGTGTTGATGCCGACATGGAGCAGCAGCGGTGAACCGGCATACGCCTCCGCGCGTTCGCTGAGGCGCGCCGTCCGGCCGATCATGTCGAGGGCAGCGCGCACCGCCCGCTCCGGGTCGTCCTCGTGCGCCGCCGGCGCACCAAACAGAGCCAGCAGCGCATCGCCGATGAATTTGTCCACGAAGCCGCCAAAGCTTTGCACCGCGGCCGTCAACTCCTCGAACAATTCGTTTTGAAGCGTCTGCATGACCTCGGGGTCGAGCCGCTCGCTCATCGCAGTGAAGCCGCTGAGGTCGGCAAACAGCACGGTGATGGTGCGGCGGTTCGCCTCGCTGTCGATCTTGTCTGACGGAGGTCGAAATGCGGCTTGAGCCTCCTCCGTCGGCACGAGCGGCGGAGAGGATGACCGGATCGGAAGCGTCGTCGGGCTCGTCCGCGCCGATGCCTGCCCGCCTGTGGGGACCTCAGCGACGAAGGCACCGCATTTCGGGCAATAGGCGAAATCCGGCGCGCATGGAAAGCCGCAGCCGGGGCACGCGTTCGGTTGCTTCGTGCCGCACTTCGGGCAGAAGGCAAAGCCGCTCTGGACCTCGAAACCACAGCAAGAGCAGTTCATGGGTCAGGACCTCGCGGAAGCCGCGATGGCGCGCGCTCCTGGACCTGCCGGATGGGCCCAGGAACCTGGCAAGCATGGGCTCGTCGCACGGCAAGAGCAAGCGGCGGTTGGTCAACCTCACCGTATCGGCTAGGCGACGAAGCGATGCTGCGGGCGCACTGGCGCACCGCAAATCGTCGGCAAGCATGGCGGCATGCGGTAGCGCCAATTGACAGAGGCATGGCCGGGGCTACCCTGCCAACAGAAGAACAAGAATAAGGGGGAATCGCCGTGAAACCCGTCATCGCATCTTGAGCACATCCGCACGACCTTCCGCACTCGCGCCATTCCGCATCCGCAATTATCGCTTCCAGTGGCCGTCCGATCTGCTCACCTCGTGGGCGTTCGAAGTGGAGACGCTGGTGCTCGGCTGGTACATCATGGTCGAGACGGGCTCCGTGCTGCTGCTCACCGTGCTTGCGTCGCTGCAGTTCGTCGGGACCCTGGTCGCGCCGGTGCTCGGCATGATCGGCGACCGGATGGGCCATCGCGATCTCCTGGTCGTGATGCGCCTTGCCTATACGGCGCTCTCGTCGACCATCATGGTTCTGGCACTGACCGGTCATTTGTCGCCGCTGAGCGTGATGATCATCGTCGCGCTCATGGGCCTGATCCGCCCCTCCGATCTCGGCGTCCGCGGCGCGCTGCTTGCCGAGATCATGCCGGCCGAGCAACTGGTGGGCGCCATCAGCGTTGCGCGCACGACCCAGGACAGCGCCCGCATCGCCGGAGCGCTGACGGGCGCAGGTCTGTTCGCCGTCCTCGGCATCGGCCTCGTTTATGTGGCGATCGCCTGTCTGTATCTCGCGGCCGCACTTCTCATGCTCTGCCTGACCCGGCCGAAAAGGACCATCACGACGAGCGATCTTCCGGCGAACAGCCACGCGGTCTCGCGATTGCTGGGCGACCTCAAGGAAGGGATCGTCTATGCCTGGAACGGCCCGGGAATGCGCGCGGCGCTGTGCGTCGCCTTCCTGGCCAATCTCACCGCCTTTCCTTTCACCGGCGGACTATTGCCCTACATCGCGCGGGACATCTTTCATACCGACCAGACCGGCCTCGGCTATCTCTCGGCGAGCTTCGCCGTGGGCTCGCTGATCGGCTCCATCACGCTCAGCCTAGTCAGCGGACTGCGCATTGCCCGGCTTCTCATCGGCGCGACGCTGGCCTGGTACGCCATGCTGCTGGTGTTCGTCGAGATCAGGACCATGCCGGTGGCGATGGCCTGCCTCGTTCTCGCCGGCATCGCCCAGAGCATGTCGATGATCTCAGCTGCCGTGATCCTGATGCGGACGGCGAGCGCACACCTGCGCGGCCGCGTCATGGGCGTGCGCATGATGGTGATCTACGGCCTGCCGCTCGGATTGCTCGCGGCCGGCAGCCTGATCGACATCATCGGCTATTCCGCGACGGGCTCGCTCTACGCCGCCGCAGGCTTCATCGCGATGCTGGCGATCGCGATCCGCTGGCGCGCCGACCTCTGGCCGGTCCACGCGCCGGCAAACGCGCGCTAGTCCCCGTAGCCGCGCAGCCGCTCGACATCCAAAATGGTGACGCCGCCATATTCGAGCCGCAGCAGCCCCTCCTTCTCCAGCCGGTTCAGCGCGCGGTTGGCGTTCTGCCGTGACATGCCCGAGAGCGCCCCGATCTCCTCCTGGGTGATTTCCAGATGCGCGGTCGACTCGGGATAGAGGATCGGATTGAACAGCGAGGCGATGCTGCGTGCGAGGCGTGCGGTGGCATCCAGCGTGCGGTTGACCTCAAGCATGCCGATGAACTGGCCGAGCCGCTCGTTGAGCTGACGCACCAGGAAGCGGTTGAAGCCGACGCTGTTCTCGAACAGCCACATGAAGGCGCTGCGTTCCATCAGCGCGACGCGGCTGTCGCGCAGCGCGACCACGTCGTAGCGGCGCGGCTCGTTCTTGAGCACGCTGCCCTCGCCGAACCAGGCCCCGGCCGTCAGCCCCGCAAGGCTCGTCTCCTTGCCGTCGCGCGAGACCCCGCCCATCCGTGCCAGGCCGCTCACCATGCCCGCCCAATAGCTGAACGTATCGCCGCGCATGAACACGGTCTCACCGGTGCGGTAGGACCGTTCCGTGATCCCGGTGCGGGCGACCTCGATCTCCGCGTCCGTGAGCTCGCGCGACCAGGCGGCGACCCGCTTCAGTTGATCCTCTGAAATCATGATGCCGAAGCCAGCCGCACCGTTCGCCACCCAATCTCTCTGCTGCACTGCAACACGATCGCTTCGACCACCATCCGACGAAAGATGAAGGCCACTCCCGCCTGAAAAACTTTGTCGCAGAATTGTCAGGCGGGAGACATTTCAAAATAGCGCTTTCCCCTATTGAGGACCACCTTGGGCGATGCGGCTTTTGATCCCGATCGGGAGCAAGAGTGGCGCGGCGCCGGTCGAGACCAATAGCTGCATGGCCTCACCGGCACGGCCGTACTAGGATCGCCCGACAGGAACGGACGAAGAGCGCCGCTGAACGCGCCATCACCGGGAGGGATTTGTTTGGTGGCTACTAGTCTCGAAGTGCGCGGCGTGTCCTTGCGATTCGGCGGCGTCCGTGCGCTGACCGATGTCAGCTTTGCCATCAATGACGGCGAGCTGTTCTCGATCATCGGCCCCAACGGCGCCGGCAAGACCTCGATCGTGAATTGTATTTCCGGTCGCTACAAGCCGACCGAGGGCCAGCTGTTCTACCGCGGCCGCGACATCACAGGGCTGACGCCGAACGCGCGCCCCACGCTCGGCATCGGCCGCACCTTCCAGAATCTGGCCCTGTTCCACCACATGAGCGTGCTCGACAACATCATGGTCGGGCGCCATCACCTCCTGAAGAACAATTTCCTCACGGGATCGCTGTACTGGCTCACCGGCGCGCGCAAGGAGGAACTCGAGCACCGCCGCAAGGTTGAGGAGATCATCGACTTCCTCGATCTCCAGTCGGTGCGAAAGGCGCAAGCCGGCACCCTCTCCTACGGCCTGCGCAAACGCGTCGAGCTCGCCCGTGCCATGGCGCTGGAGCCGCGCCTCATTCTCCTCGACGAGCCGATGGCCGGCATGAACTTCGAGGAGAAGGAGGACATGGCCCGCTACATCGTCGACCTCAACGAGGAGTTCGGGATGACGGTGGTGATGATCGAGCACGACATGGGCGTGGTGATGGACATCTCCCACCGCGTCATGGTGCTGGATTTCGGCCGCAAGATCGCCGAGGGCGATCCCGCCGCCGTGCTCGCCGATCCCCACGTCAGGCGCGCCTATCTCGGCGAGGAGGACGAGGTGCTGGTCGATCCGGACGATGCTCCGCCAGCGCAGGAGAGTGCGGCATGATGGATTACGCGGGCCGCGTCGCGCAGGCCGACACCTATCCGAAGATGCTGCGGCTCAATGCCAGGGAGCACGGCAACGAGATCGCGTTGCGCGAAAAGGATCTCGGGCTCTGGCGCGTCTTCACCTGGAATGACTACCACATCCGCGCACGCGACTTTGCGCTCGGCCTCGTCGAATTGGGCGTGGGGCGCGAGGACGTCATCGGCATTATCGGCGACAACCGGCCGGACTGGGTCGCGGCGGAAGTGGCGACCCACGCCATCGGCGGCTTGAGCCTTGGGCTCTATCGCGACGTGCTGGACGAGGAAGCCTCCTACCTCCTCAACTATGGCGAGGCGCAGGTCGTTTTCGCCGAGGACGAAGAGCAGGTCGACAAGCTGCTCGCGCTTGCCGAGCGGGTACCGCGGCTGAAGCACATCATCTATTCCGATCCGCGTGGCATGCGGAAATATGACGATCCCAGACTGATGTCGGCGGAAGCGTTCGCCGAGCTCGGCCGCGGCCGCGCCACGCGTGAGCCGGAGCTCTACGACCGCCTCGTCGATGCCACCAAGGGCGAGGATGTCGCGATTCTCTGCACAACGTCGGGCACCACCTCGCACCCGAAGCTCGCCATGCTCGCCGCCGGCCGCGTGCTCGGCCATTGCGCGACCTATCTCGCCTTCGATCCAAAAGGGCCGGACGACGAATATGTCTCCGTGCTGCCGCTACCGTGGATCATGGAGCAGGTCTATGTGCTCGGCAAAGGCCTCTTGTGCCGGATGAAGATCAACTTCGTCGAAGAGCCTGATACGATGATGAACGATCTGCGCGAAATCGCGCCGACGTTCGTGCTGTTTGCGCCGCGCGTCTGGGAATCCATCGCCGCCGACGTCCGCGCCAAGGTGATGGACGCGACGCCTTTCAAGCAGCGCCTGTTCGACATCGGCATGAAAAGCGGCCTCGCCGCGCTCGCGGACGGCAAACGTTCGAACCTTGCCGACGCAATCCTGTTCCGCGCGCTCCGCGACCGCCTCGGCTTTACCCGCCTGCGTTCGGCCGCGACCGGCGGCGCGGCACTCGGCCCTGATACCTTCAAGTTCTTCCAGGCCATGGGCGTGCCGCTGCGCACGCTCTACGGCCAGACCGAACTGTTGGGGGCCTACACGCTGCATCCCGAGGGCAAGGTCGACCCCGACACGACGGGCGTGCCGATGGCCGACAGCGTCGAGATCCGCATCGACAATGCCGACGTCCACGGCGTCGGCGAGATCGTGGTGCGGCATCCCAACATGTTCCTCGGCTATTACAAGAACCCCGAGGCGAGCGTCGCCGACATCAAGGACGGCTGGATGCTGTCCGGTGACGCCGGCTACTTCAACGCGAACCGCCAGCTCGTCGTCATCGACCGCATCAAGGACCTCGCCGAGACCTCGCGCGGCGAGCGCTTCTCGCCCCAGTTCATCGAGAACAAGCTGAAGTTCTCGCCCTATATCGCGGAGGCCGTGGTGCTGGGGGCCGGCCGCGACGCGCTCGCGGCGATGATCTGCATCCGTTACTCCATCATCTCGAAATGGGCGGAGAAGAGCCGGCTCTCGTTCACGACCTACAGCGACCTCGCCTCGCGGCCCGAGGTCTATGCGCTGCTCAAGAAGGAAGTCGAGACCGTCAACGCCACATTGCCGCCGGCGCAGCGCATCTCGCGCTTCCTGCTGCTCTACAAGGAGCTGGACGCCGACGACGGCGAGCTCACCCGCACCCGAAAGGTGCGCCGCAGCGTCATCAACGAGAAGTACGAGGGTATCATCAACGCGATCTACCGCGGTGATGCCGACATCCCCGTCGACACCGTGATCCGCTTCCAGGACGGCACCACGCAGCGCGTGCGAACGACGCTGCGCGTGGTGGATCTCGGCGGGCATGGGCATATGGCGGAGGCCGCGGAGTGAGCCTGCTTCGAACCGAGACCGCGCTGCCAGCCGATGCGCCCTCTCCCCTTGTGGGAGAGGGCATCTCCGCCGCTGGCCACACCCTCGCCCGGGTGAGGGGTCCCCTCTCAGCACCGTCGCTGCCGAGAGAACCCCTCACCCGGCTTCGCTTCACGAAGCCACCCTCTCCCACAAGGGGAGAGGGTGCACCGTCATCGCTTCTGCATTTTGCGCGGGCATCGACATGAACACCGCCTTCCTCATCCAGCTCCTGGTCAACGGCCTCGTGGTCGGCACGCTCTATGGCGTGGTCGCGATGTCGTTCGTGCTGATCTACAAGGCGACGCAGGTCGTCAACTTCGCGCAAGGCGAGCTGCTGCTGGTCGGCGCCTGGGTGTGCTGGGCGCTGCTTGCGAAGTACCAGGTGCCGTTCTGGATCGGCATGCCGATGACGCTGGTGTTCATGTTCGTATTCGGCATCGCGATCCAGGTCCTGATCCTGAGACCAATGATCGGCGAACCCATCATCTCGGTGATCATGGTGACAATCGGCCTCTCGACCGTGCTCCAGGCCACGCTGAAATGGATGTTCGGCGTCAATCCGCAACCGTTCCCGCGCGTGTTCGAGAGTCAGTCGGTCAGCCTGCTCGGGCTTCAGATCCAGACCGTCTATGTCATGAGCCTCGTGGTCTCGGTCGCGATGATGATCGGCATGGCCTGGTTCTTCCGCGCCTCCAAGTACGGCCTCGCCATGCGCGCCACCGCGTTCAACCAGCAGGTCGCGCAATCGCTCGGCATCTCCGTCAAGAGCGTGTTCGCGATGGCCTGGGCGATCTCCGCGACAGTGTCGGCGGTCGCAGGCGTGGTGGTCGCCGTCGTCAACGGCGTGTCTTCGGGACTTGCGGCCTACGGCATCAAGGTGTTCCCGGCGGCGATCCTCGGCGGGCTCGATTCCGTCGGCGGCGCCGTGCTTGGCGGCATCATCATCGGCTTGCTCGAGAACATCGCGCAATATGTCGACAGCGAGTATCTGCACTGGGGCAATCTCTACGAGATCGCACCGTTCTACGTCCTCATCATCGTGCTGATGATCAAGCCCTACGGCCTGTTCGGCACTCACGACATCGAGCGGATCTGATCCATGGCCGGCCCTGCCCTCATCCCTGCTGGTGATTTCCGCACCTCCTACGCGGCGGACACCACGATCTTCCCGACCATGACCAGCCGCAACTTTGCGATCATCGGCGTGCTGTTGCTCTGCCTCGTGCCGCAACTCCTTGGCGGGTACTGGCTCAGCATCCTGATCCAGATCGGCATCTTCTCGATCGCAGCGCTCGGCCTCAACATCCTGGTCGGCTTCACCGGCCAGATCTCGATCGGCCATGCCGCCTTTTTCCTGCTCGGCGCCTTCACCTCGGCCTACATCTCCAACAACGCGCCGATCCCGGTGTTCTTCGCGATCCCGCTCGCGGGCGTCGTCACCGCGCTGGTCGGGCTGATCTTCGGCATCCCGGCGGCGCGACTGAAGGGGCTCTACCTCGTCATCGCAACGTTGGCGGCGCAATATATCCTGCTCGACTTCTTCTCTCGCGCGGAGTGGTTCACCGGCGGCTCGGTGCCGGCCAGCGCCAATCCGTTCTCGATCTTCGGCTTCACGCTGCGCGGCGACAGGCAATATTTCTATGTCGTGCTGGCCTATGTGGTCGCTAGCTACGTCCTCGTCACCAATCTGATGCGCACACGCGACGGCCGCGCGCTGGTGGCGATCCGCGACCATTATCTCTCTGCCGAGATCATGGGCATCAACCTCACCAAATACCGCACGCTGTCGTTTGGGCTGGCCGCCTTCTTCGCCGGCATCGCCGGCGCGCTCTATGCGCATTACCAGCTCGTGGTCTCGCAGGAGGGTTTCGGCATCGAGCGCTCGATCCTGTTCCTCGCCATGATCATCATCGGCGGCACCGGTTCGATCATGGGCACGCTGATGGGCACGGCCTTCGTGGTGCTGCTGCCTGAGACGATGGAATTCATCAGCCTCTACCTGAAGGGCGGCGCGATCGACAAGGCGCTGTCCCTCAACACCAACATCACCTTCCTGCGCGAGATCGCGATCGGAGTGATCATCATCGCGTTCCTGATGTTCGAGCCGGACGGGCTCGCGCATCGCTGGCGACAGATCAAGGCGTACTGGAAACTCTACCCGTTCTCGCATTGAGCACGGGCAACTTTCTAACCAACGAAAAAACAGGAGGAGGCAACCAATGAAGACAAAATCCCTTTTGAGCACCGCATCGCTCGCGCTGGCGATCGCCGCATTCTCGGCCGGCGCGCAGGCGCAGATCGCGATCGGCCATCTCGCCGATTATTCCGGCGGCACCTCCGACGTCGGCACGCCCTACGGCCAGGCCGTCGCCGACACCTTCGCCTGGGTCAACAAGAACGGCGGCGTCGGCGGCAAGCAGCTCAACGTCGATACCAACGACTACGGCTACCAGGTGCCGCGCGCGATCGCGCTCTACAAGAAATGGTCGGCGCCGGACTCCAAGGTCGCCGCGATCATGGGCTGGGGCACCGCAGACACCGAAGCGCTGACCGGCTTCCTCGCCCAGGACAAGATTCCCGACCTCTCCGGCTCCTATGCCGCAGCCCTCACCGATCCCGAGGGCGTCAGCGGCAAGGCCAAGCCTGCGCCTTATAATTTCTTCTACGGCCCGAGCTATTCGGACTCGCTGCGCGCGATGCTGATGTGGGCGGCCGAGGACTGGAAGGCCAAGGGCAAGCCCGGCAAGCCGAAGTTCGTGCACATGGGCGCCAACCACCCCTATCCGAACGCGCCGAAGGCCGCAGGCGAAGCCATGGCGCAGGAGCTCGGCTTCGAGGTGCTGCCGCCGCTGGTGTTCGCGCTCACACCGGGTGACTACAGCGCGCAGTGCCTGAGCCTGAAATCCTCGGGTGCCAACTACGCCTATCTCGGCAACACCGCGGCTTCCAACATCTCCGTCCTGAAGGCTTGCAAGACCGCCGGCGTCGAGATTCAGTTCCTCGGCAATGTCTGGGGCATGGACGAGAACGCCGCCAAGACCGCCGGCGATGCCGCCAACGGCGTGATCTTCCCGCTGCGCACCGCAGTGAGCTGGGGCGGCGATGCGCCCGGCATGAAGACGGTGATGGAGATCTCCAAGATGTCCGACCCCACCGGCAAGGTCTACCGGCCCGTGCATTACATCGCGGCGGTCTGCTCGGCGCTCTACATGAGGGAGGCGCTCGACTGGGCTGCCAAGAACGGCGGGGCGACCGGCGAGAACGTCGCCAAGGGCTTCTACCAGAAGAAGGACTGGGTGCCGGCCGGAATGGACGGCGTCTGCAATGCCTCGACCTGGACCGACAAGGACCACCGCGGCACGCTGAAGGTCGACCTCTATCGCACCAAGATCGCGGGTGCGACCGACGGCGACCTCAATGATCTCATGGCCAAGGGCACGATCAAGCTCGAGAAGGTCAAGACCGTCGAGCTGCCGCGCAAGCCGGAATTGTTGGGGTGGTGAGCCCGGCGCTCACCCAAGGCACAACGGTCATCCCCCGCGAAAGCGGGGGATCCAGTACGCCGCGGCCTCTCGGGGAACGTCGAGCGTCTCTGGAATACTGGGTCACCCGCCTTCGCGGGCGACGACACCGAGAGAGTAACTGACCATGAGTGAACCGGCTCACATCGAGCGTCCCTCCCCCAGCGTCGTGCCCGCGCCGCCCCTCCTCGCCGTCCGCAACATCGAGGTCGTCTATGACGACGTCATCCTGGTGCTGCGAGGCCTCAGCCTCGACGTGCCCAAGGGCGCGATCGTGGCGTTGTTGGGGGCCAACGGCGCCGGCAAGTCGACGACGCTGAAGGCGATCTCGGGGCTGCTCAAGACCGAGGACGGCGAGGTCACACGCGGCGAGATCCTGTTCGAGGGCTCCGCTATCGCCGGCATCGATCCCGACAAGATCGTGCGTCGCGGCATCTTCCAGGTGATGGAGGGCCGGCGCATCGTCGCCGACATGACGTCGCTCGAAAACCTCAAGCTCGGCGCCTTCACCCGCAGGGATCGCGAGGTCGATGCCGATCTCGACATGGTCTTCAACTATTTCCCGCGCCTGAAGGAGCGCACCGGCCTTGCCGGTTATCTCTCAGGCGGCGAGCAGCAGATGCTTGCGATCGGCCGCGCTCTGATGGCGCGCCCGAAGATGATCTTGATGGACGAGCCCTCGATGGGCCTGTCGCCGCTGCTGGTGAAAGAGGTGTTCTCGATTATCCAGAAGATCAACCGCGACCTCGGCGTCACCATCCTGCTGGTCGAGCAGAACGCCCGCGCCGCGCTGTCGGTGGCGAGCCACGGCTACATCATGGAACAGGGCAAGGTGGTGCTCGACGGCACCGCGGACGAACTGCGCGACAACGAGGACGTCAAGGAGTTCTACCTCGGCGGCGCCGGCGATCAGCGCAAGAGCTTCAAGAACCTAAAGAGTTTCAAACGGCGCAAACGGTGGCTGTGAAACTCAGCTCAGCACCTGCTCCGCTTCCGTGACTGCGCAGAGAACATGATAGAACGACGACGCAGGAATGGTGTCGACCAGCGATTTGCCGTCGCGATCGAACTGATCGTACCAGCCGCCCTTCACGGGATGGCTGAGATAATGGCGTTCGAGCCGCACCAGCGCCGCGCGCGCCTCATCGGCCGCGCCGGCCTCGCCGGACTCGCCGGACTCGGCCTGCGCGATCCACGCCTTCGCCATCTCGGTCTGCGGCCACAGCCGGCGCGTGCTGCGACGGATGTTGCCGCTGGCATCGCCCTCGTCGACCAGACACCCCGTGGCCTCGTCGCGATAGCGCAGCGCGGTGGCGAGCAGCTCGGCGCGACGCTGTCCGGTCGGGCAACCCGTGATGCGTTCAAACCCTTTCAGCAGCCAGACCCACTCCGCCTGATGGCCGGGCTCGACGCTGACCGGCTCGATCTTGGACCAGTCCTCCTCGAAATACTCCGTCAGGATCCGCTTCTGCTTGTCGTAGAGATTGGCGAGGAACAGCGCGAAGAACTCGCCGGCGCGGTTCTGGAACGACAGATCGTGGGTCGCATCGAAGCACGCGATCATCGCCTCGAACAGATGCATGTGCGGGTTCTGCCGGCGCGGCAGCGAGACCGGCAGGCCTTCATGCACGCCGCCATGCGGCGAGCGCAGATGGCTGTCGAGGAAGGCGAGCAGCGCGTCGATCTCGGCGCGAATTTGCGCATCCTGGTCGAGCCCGTAGACGGCCGCGAGCGCAAACAGGATGAAGGCGTGGTCGTAAGCATCGCGTCGGCCGTCCAGCACGGCGCCGTCCGGCGTCAGCCGGTGCACGTAGCCAGGCCGGCCGTCTGGCGCCTTCGCTTTGCTGAGCAGATGCTCCAGCCCCTTCAGCGCGACGGCGCGCCCCCCAGGGTACCAGCCCATCTGCGCCGCCTTGGCGTAACAATAGATCTGGCGCGCCTGCACGAGCACGCGCCGCGGTGCGGCCGCATCGGCCGTGCCGTCACGGTGCAGCCGGTCGACGAAACCGCCTGCCGCATCGTCCCAGCCGACGGACGACCACAGCGGCAGCGCCTCGTCGATCATGCGGCGCTTCAGGCGCGCGACGACGTCCGCCGCCTCGTCCGCCACAATGATGCCTTCGTCCGCCATCGCGTCCTCTCCACGCCTCGACACTGGCCGTCTGATACCCATGCCGGCGGCGGCGTGCAACGGATGCCAACCCGGAAAGACCAGCCATGACTGCCCATTACGACGCCCGCGAGACGCGCGAACCGGCCGTGCGCGAGGCGGAGCTGTTCTCCCGCCTGCCGAACGTGCTGCGCGGCGCAATGGCCGCACCCGCCTACGCCGAGCGGCTGAAGGGCATAGATCCGGCCGCCGTGACCTCCAGGGCGGCGCTGGCGGGCCTGCCGGTGCTGCGCAAGTCGGAGCTGCCCGCCCTGCACAAGGCCTCAGCGCCCTTCGGCGGCTTCGTGCCGGCAGCCCCGGGATCGTTCGCCCGCCTCTTCACCTCTCCCGGTCCGATCTTCGAGCCTGAAGGGCGGCAGGCCGATCCCTGGCGCGGTGCGCGGGCGCTGTTCGCGGCCGGGTTCCGCCCCAATGACATCGTGCTCAACACCTTCAGCTACCACCTCACCCCCGGCGGCTTTATCTTCGATGCCTCGGCCCGCGCGCTCGGCTGCGCAGTGATCCCGGCGGGCCCCGGCAATACCGAGCAGCAATTCGAGCTGATCGAGGCCTACCGTCCGGTCGGCTACAGCGGCACGCCGGACTTTCTGAAGATATTGCTCGATGCCGCAGCAAGCTCGGGGCGCGACGTCTCATCGATCAAGCGCGCGCTGGTCTCGGGTGCGGCCTTCCCGCCCTCGCTCCAGGCCGAGATCAAGGCACGCGGCATCGACGCCTACCAGGCCTTCGGCACCGCCGACCTCGGCCTCATCGCCTTCGAGACCGAGGCGCGCGAGGGCATGGTGGTGAACGAGGATCTGATCATGGAGATCGTCAAACCCGGCACCGGCGATCCCGTCGCGCCGGGCGACGTCGGCGAGATCGTGGTGACCTCGCTCGATCCGCACCATCCCTCGATCCGTCTGGCGCTCGGCGATCTCACGGCAGCGCTCCCCGGCCCAAGCAAATGCGGGCGCACCAACATGCGCATCAAGGGCTGGATGGGCCGCGCCGACCAGACCACCAAGGTCAAGGGCATGTTCGTCCGACCGGAGCAGGTCGCCGAGATCGGGAAGCGCCATGCCGCGCTTGGCCGCCTGCGCCTCGTCGTCATGCGCCAGGGCGAGGCCGATGCGATGACGCTGCGCGCGGAAACTGCGGCCGCGAGCGACGCCCTGCGCGAGGAAATTGCAGGCACGTTGCGCGCGGTAACGAAACTCGGCGGCAATGTCGAGCTGGTCAGCCCGGGCGCGCTGCCGAACGACGGCAAGGTGATTGCAGACGAGAGGTGAGCCAACGGTTGGAAGAGACCGGAACTCGACCTGCATTAATTTTGATCTCTTGAGATCATGGACGCAACTTCAATGCCTTACGCTGCTCGATTTGCCGAAGTACTCGCGATTGGCGAACGTTGTATCAACACACGCATCTAGGATGGCAGCGCGATCTGCGGCTGCCAAGATAAGCGAAACAACTGCAACTCTGCCGCCAACGTTAGTCAGAATTAGCAGCTTTTCCGGAGCTGAATGATCCTTCAATCATCCGAGCGGACGAATTCTTCCTATGCGCCGCCACCTCGTCCGCCATTTGCAATTTGAAGAATCGTCCTAGGAGCTGATCGACATTCCGCTCAATGCGTTCTTCGGCAGCAAGGTCTGAAAAGAGACGTTCCTCGTTCATCACTTTCAAGGCTGCTTCGTAATAGCGGTCGGAAACTGGAGCGGGATAGCGCTTCCTCACCAAGGGCAGCAAAACCGTATCAACTTCCCTCTTAACCGCAGCGACCCAGTGAGAGGTAGTCTCGTAGTTCTCCTCCGGGCAAGTCTTGTTCAAGTGGTCTGCAAATTCGGATGGTAAGACCCCAATTTTGATCCGAAAGATCGAGGGTCCCAACTCACGATAGAGGCTACAGCTAAAGCTGACGAGCTCATCGTATTCCTCGGAGACTCGGATGCAGCGTTTAGTCCCGTCGCCATCACGCATGTGCGCGAGCTGTTGTTTCGTCAATTCCATCTGATCATCGCAGAGAGGCAGCGGGTGCTTCCAAAGAATGCTGTTCTCTGCGCGATCAAGCTCAGCGGCCACATCGAGCTCACGCTTCTTCTGAACTCGACGCTTGCGCCACATCAGCGAAGCGATGCTTGCGATGCAATCTTCCTGGAGCGGACCGTCCGGGCTGTATTTCTCGAACAGCCCACGACGAAGCGCGGCAAACTCTTCCGCACTCTCCCAAGGCAGGAGATCAATTGATGAGAAGGCGCCGTGCTTCATCGCGTTCGGCGTTTTCGCGGTGAGAGCTTTTCGTGAACCGGCAGCGCGTTTGCTGAGCGGCGGGTCGTGGGACATGAGCCAATTCTCCGTGTTGATAAACGCGGAACGCTCCTCCCTTCCCGATGTCTGAAAACTTCCTACAAGAACCGGGACAGGCTATGAGAGCCCGCGCGGCATTCCTGAGCCGATCATCGAAAGCGGGACTTTTCTCCCATACAGCAGAAACGTCCAGCTCCGCCGCCGCGATGTCCACATCTTTAGCGAGCCCAAAGTGAATCCCGACCAAAGCCGGGCTTGCGGAACGGTTTGTCGCTCGTCTCTCCATCGCTGGCGGCCGGGACTTTTGCTGGCTTCTTCGATCCGTTTCCTTTCCGAACCGGCTTCCAAGTGGCCCGGAGCCGGGACCTGTCGAATCGGCTACGCTGGGGTACGGCTTGCCGGCCTCGTGCCATGCCTGCGCTTTCAGGAATGGGATCGCGAGCGGTCCGCACCAAAACGCATCATCCATAATGCTGCCGCGGGTCATGCCGGGCGTGCGGAGAAGCACGAAACTGATGTAGCTTTCGACCGAGTTGTGGCCGGACCAGATTGCGATTGCATCCGCGAAGCGCTTGTTCCGGTAGTTCGGCGACGTGCGCCAGAGATCCATTTGCGCGCAGATGCCCTGCACATAAGTCGGGAACACTGCGATATTGTTGCCCTGCCCCTTGCCGTCGTTAAGGGTCACAGGCTTCTTTGCAGCCCCCCACTTGATGGCGAGGGCACTGCCCACATTGCGCCGGGGTTTTTGTAGCGGATCGAGGCTGGTTCAGTCATGGAAACTCCATAGAAAAAGCCGCCCGAAAGGCGGCTTGGGTTGTTCGATTAGTGGTTGGGTGGTAGGAATGACGCTCATGAAGCGCGCCATCCCTTGGATATTGTCTGCGATCCTATCGATCGCCCTTATCGCGTATTTCTCGGAGTTTCATCGGCTCCAGACCAAAATCGGCGTACTCTCCCAGCATATTTTCCACGATCATCAGGACGTTAGACGGGCTGTAATTCGGGCACACCTAGCAGATGCGGATCGCCCAATTGTCATTGTCGGCGACAGCATCACAGAGATGGCGAGTTTTCCGAACGACCTGGATGGTAGGCCACTCATCAACGCCGGCATAGGCGGCGCAACAATTGCCGATTATGCCGCGCTGGCTTCCAAAATATTCGAAGGTTCGAAACCGTCTCTTATCATCGTAGCAATTGGCGCGAACGACACGACCAATCCGAACAGACAGCAGAATATGAAAAATCTGTTGTCTGTTCTTAAACTATACGCTCCTCTTGTGTTTATCGACCCGCCGACCGGGCAGACCGTTGATGGCACCCATCCAACGCGTTCTGTTTCGAGGCTTTGGGTTCAATCGATCGTAGCCGAAATCCTACGTTCGTCCGGCAAGACCTAGAATGGCGAGGCGGCTTGGGTTGCTCTATTAAGGGTTGAGATGGTAGGTTCAGGTCGCGCACCGATACGACCGGGTCTATTTGGTGACTTTCGCAGTTCTTTTCATCTTGTGTTCAAGCCTGCCTTTCGTCGCGTCCTATTTCTTGGCGCGAGACCCTTCAGACCCTCTGATCTTGAGGGCGGCATTCGATCATCACACGAACTACGCCTATGTCGTCGGCGTCGCTGCCGAATGGTCTGAAGTTGACGGCGAGCATGGCGAGCAGCCCTCAACAGTAGAGGTATACGAGAACGGCGTTAGACTAGGACCGGCTCACTCCTCAGTGTCAGACGTCGTCATGATTGGAGGCGGCCGGTACAGGTACATGGAAGTTGATTCTGTGAACCACACCAGCGGGATCATCTATTCGATGACAACCGACCCGAATACGAATGGGCGGCTGTACAGGGTGTTTAGGACCGTCGTCCAGGTCGCACTCGTACTGCCGACCTGCGAGTACATGGTCGTGACGCCGCCAGCAGAGGTGGAAAACCTTGAGCCGCTTTTCAGGCTAGGCAGCGCAACGTCCGCTTGGGCGGGGCTGACGGCAAGCTTCCAATCACTCAGCTCAGGTCAACTAGTCGCCTCGCTGCGCGACCCGCGGTTGTCATCGATGACAGCGGTCACGCCATCAATGAAAGCTTGACACTCAGCGTGGGTCTTGAACGTGCCCTTGTACTTCCCGAATAGGAAGACGGTCCGGCCGTAACCCTTTCCGAAGAAGTATTGACCGACGTGTCTGCCGCCTTCGTCTTTGAGCTCAAAGCTACCAAGGCCTTGCACTGACTTGAGGTCTGTCTCGGGCAGCTTGATCTGCACATCAGTCTCCGGGATTGAGGCCGGCTCCGAAATCCCTATCATGAACTGCGTGGACGCCACAACTTAGCGGCACAACGGTGGTCGCCTCTTAGGAGGGAATTAAAGGGGCCGGTTTGCACGTCTGCGAACCGGCCGTCGTTACCTTCGACGAACTTAGTACTTCCTGACGAACGATCGCGTAGGACTGTTGGCGGCCACAGCGTAAACCCGCGGGTCTAACCAGATCAGGGCTTCGCCGCGTTACCGGCCAATTCGATCGCTAGATCCAGAGCTGCAACTCCAATTTGATCTGAAGGATTAGATTTGCAGCGCCGAGCTATGGCGGAATCTGGGTGATGACGGTGTGAGGAAGGCGGCGTATCGAGGCGGGTGACGAGCCTGCCAGAACCTCTCGAGGAGAGCGATACGCCATGACCGAGACTAC
>NZ_JASAUS010000061.1:0-49605 GCF_029953005.1 Bradyrhizobium sp. Mp27
GGTCAAGAAATGGCTGAAGGCCAACGGCGACAAGACGACCTTCGAAAGCGTCTCGACGACCCTCTCCTCGCTCAAGACCGGGTCGGGCTGGATCTGCAGCGGCGAGGCCCAGGTCGCTGAGCTCCGGCAGTTTCCGAAGATCTCGACATACGACAACTCGGCGACTCCGACCGGGGACATGGCCGATCAGCAGGTCAAGACCGCGGCCGTCGATCGCGACCGTCTCCGCGCCATCATCGGCGATGCTGTCAAGCAGGTCGAAAGCGAGGATCCGGCGCGCCTTCGCGCGGAGATCGCGCGGCTGACCAGCGAAGTCGCTCGAAAGCCCGCTGGCGGCGCTAGCCGGGAAGACCTCGACGAGTCCTATCGCCGCGGTCTTTGGGATGGCCTCTATCCGTTCCTCCAGACCTTCAAGGGATTGACCGAACTCCGGGATACGCTCGGCGAGGTCATGCTACGGGTCAACACAGTCATCGCGGCTCAACAGCCTGCCGCCGATCATGCCCCTGAATACGCGCATGAACTGCGCAATCATCGCCCGACACCGGTATCGGGCTCGCCTGTTGCGCCTCCAAGCGCATCTCCGTCCCCGAGACCCGCGGCCGCGCCCACCGGCCGCGCCCCAGCGCCGGCGGCGAGCGGCGATGGCTCCCTTCCCGGCCCGCAACAGCGCATTCTCAACTCGCTGGCGACGTGGCGGCGGCTCGGCCACGTCAAGCCCTCGAACGCCCAGATCGCCTGGCTGGCTGGTTACAGCCCGTCCTCGACCTCCTACACGAACCCGCGCAGCGCATTGAAGACCGGGGGACTTATCGACTATCCGATGGCCGATCATCTCGCCCTCACCGCCGCCGGCGTCGCGAAGGCGGTGGAGATCAAGCTGAACGGTTCGCTGCTCGACTTCGTGCTTGGCAACCTCCCCGGGCCGGAAGCGCGCATCCTGTATTCGATCGCCCAGCACTATCCGCGCGCGGTGCCGAACGCGACCGCGGCCGAGGGCGCCCAGTATTCAGCGAGCTCGACCAGCTACACCAACCCGCGCAGCGCGCTCCGCACCAAGGATCTCATCGACTATCCCGAGAAGGACCACGTCCGCGCCGCGGAATGGTTGTTCGCAGCATAGGAACGCATGGCAATGAAACTCGACCGCAATCTCAACGCCGACGGCCGCGGCAAGTACGGCTTGGTCCTCAATCGTAAGATCAAGGAAATCGAGGAGAAGTACGGTACCGCCGACGGAACTGCCGGCTTCGCATTGCGCGAGGCCCTGAAGACGCTGGCATCGTTCGGCGTGATCGATTGGGGCGACACGACCGAGACCGAGTTCTTTCTGATCCGGTTGAAGGATACCTATGCTGGCGGCGCGCTCCATACCTATGCGTCGTATGCCGTTCGCGACGGCCAAGTCGAATACGGGCGCGAGGTCATGGAGATGGCGAAGCGCTCCGGCGAATTCCATCCGAACTGCAAGAAGCCGGACTGAGCATGAGCGCGTCGGCGATAAAGCGGTTCGGCAACACAGCCGTGCCCTACACCGTCTCCTGGACCGGCGAAGAGCGGCAGTTCGTCGGGCCCTGCCCCCATGCCCGGGCGCCGGCGCTGCGCATGAACCACGCCCCCGGCGTTGGGAAGCCGCTGTTCGGCAAGCCTCACAACGATCGGCAGCGCGAGGCGATCGCGCGCGGGCTCTGTGACCTCTGCGGCAAGCCGCTGAAGAACCGGACCAAGGTGTCGCTGTCGCATGCCAGAGTCCGTTCGAACGCCGCATGCAACAGCACCACCGGAATCCTTCAGGTCGAACCGCTGCTCCACCGTGAATGCGCGCTCGAGTCGACCAGGTTTTGCCCGTCATTGAAGCGCGACATCGCCGCCGGCTCGCTGATGATCCGGCAGGTTAACCGCTACGCCGTCCAGTTCGTTGTCATGCGGCCGGAGTTTATCCAGCACTACGTCCCGGACTATCAGCCCTCGCCCAAGGACCGGATCGTCGGCCACGCCAAGGTCGAACTCATCCGCTGGATCGATCGCGATCTCGATTGGCTGGGCCAAAAAGCCGGTGATGACCGCGGCCAAGCCGGATGGGCCGATTCCGGCGCCCCCGACCGAGGCGTATCTGTCAGGACATGACCACCCGTCCCGCCACCATACCCCCTGGGTCCTGGCCCCGCCGCATGCAGGCGGACCTGGCTGCCGGCTATGTGGGGGAGAAGACCGTTGAGGCCTTCCTGCAGCGGGTCGGGAAGGACTATCCTCTGCCCCGCGTTGACGAAGGGCGGAGGCGTTTATGGCTGATCGACGACCTGGACAGGGCGATAGCCCCGGAGGGCAGCGACCTGCCCGACCTCGCCGACGAGTATTGACCGTGGATATCCTCCCCCGCCACGTCAGACCGAAGCGGCTGAAGACGAGTGGCAAGCTCGCCTATTACTACGACGTGCCGTCGAAGTATCGGAAGATGGATTGCGCCGTCGAGAACGAGCCGCTGGGCACCGACTTCGCCAGGATGCTGGAGCGGGCCAAAACGCTCAATGATCAGTTCGACGAATGGGACCGCGCCCGCAAAGGTCTGCCCGCCGCGGGGGGCAAGATCATGCCCAAGTTCGGCACGGTTGACTGGCTGTTCCGCGAATACAAGATCAGCGACGCCTATCTTCGGAAGGTGGCGCCCCGCTCCAGGCCCGACTACGAATGGGCGATGGACCAAGTCTGCGACACCCTCACGAAGAAGGGCGAGCGCACAGGGGATCAACTGGTCAAGCGTCTCTCGCCCCGAACCGTCGACAAGCTCTATGCGAAATTTCTGACGGGCACCGGCAAAAAGAAGCTGGAAGGCGAAGAGCGCCTGCGCACGGCCGAGAAGCTGGTCGGGCTATGCCGCAAGGCTTGGAAGGTGGTTCACCGATATTTCCCTGCCATTCGATAAGGAAGTTCCAAATCCTTGGACCGGCGTCACGATGAAGGTGCGCGCCAAGGCCGAGAAGAAGGCCGTTACACGGGAGGACGTCTATACCTTCGCCTGGGGGGTCATCGAGGACTATCCGGAGATCGCTGCGGCTGCCGTCATCTGCTTCGAATGGCTCCAGCGGCCGGAAAACGTGGTCATGGGCCACATGAAGTGGTCCGATTATCGCGCGCCATCGGCGCCGGCGACCATCCGCGTTGTGCACCACAAGACGAACAAGATCGCTCCCCACCCCCTCGAAATGCAGACCGAGCAAGGCGTGGTCCGCTTCTACGCCGATGCCGAGGATGTACTGGCTCGCCTACCGAGGGTAGGCGTGCAGATGATCCTTCGTCAGGTTGGCAAGAACTCGAAGAAGGAGCGCGGCAAGGAACCCATCGCGATCCCGTGGGTCTATAGCTCGATCGAGCATGCGGTTGCCCGCCTCCGGAAGAAGATCGAGGGGGTGCCGCCGTGGTTCACCCTGGATGCCTGCCGGCATGGTGGCATGACCGAGCTGGAAGAGGCCGAACTGACCGACGGTCAAGGTCGCGCCCTGTCGCTCCACAGCACCC
Organism: Bradyrhizobium sp. Mp27; assembly: GCF_029953005.1. Taxonomy (NCBI): domain Bacteria; kingdom Pseudomonadati; phylum Pseudomonadota; class Alphaproteobacteria; order Hyphomicrobiales; family Nitrobacteraceae; genus Bradyrhizobium; species Bradyrhizobium sp. Mp27. Next base: position 3,517 of record NZ_JASAUS010000061.1, read on the forward strand.
AGCGGTCATATGAAGGCTACGCCAAGCGCACCCAGGCGCGCATGCTGTCGGCGACCAAAAAGCGCCACGCGCACGTACTGGCGGAGGCTGCCGCGAAGGAGCAGGAGAACGAAGCGGCGACAAACGTTCGGAATGGAGCACCGGAAGGCGTTCGGAACGGGAAAACGGGAGCAACAAAAATTGCTTAAGTATCAGGAGCTTAAGTGGCGCGCTCGGAGAGATTCGAACTCCCGACCCTCGGAATCGAAATCCGATGCTCTATCCAGCTGAGCTACGAGCGCCCCGGCCCGGGTATTGGGCCGCAACCGAGAAGCGCCTGACCGCTGCTGGCAAGCCAGCGCACCGGACGGCGTTCGGATGGGTTCGAATTAGCAGAGAGACTGACCAATAAAAAGCCCTTCCCGTCTCGTTTCGAGACGGGTCAGAGGCGTTCCTACCAGAAGAAGCCGAACTGCGGCCGCTGCGCCACCATCATCATCGGCCGGCCCTGCTGCGGCGCCGGATGCGACCTGGCGACCTTGCGCTTGGGCTGAGCCGCAGCCTGCGGGGGCTGGGCCTGAGCTTGCGGCTTGGCGTCGGCCTTCCTGGTGGCATCCTTCGGGGCCGGCGTAAACTGGGCGAAGGTCTCGCGCACCCGCGCCTTGGCCGACATCTCGGCCAGCTCCGGCGAAGCAGCCTCCTGCACCGGCGGCTGAGGCGCGACGACCGCGGCGGTCTTCACTGCGGGTGCGGCAATCGTTGGCTGGCTGGTGTCGAGCACGACACGCTCAGGCAAGTGGCGATCCGACCGGATCCGGATCAAGGGCTGATCGTTGCTTGCGGTGACAATGGCCCGTTCGACCGGTTGTGATGGCAGAACGTAATCCGCCGCGAACAACAGTGCGAGCAAGGCTCCACCGACGAAAACGAAGTACCTGAAAATGGGCATCGGCCACGCTCCGCCCCCCGCATCCCCGCGTGGGCTCTTCGCCTTAAACAGGCGATACTCTAATTGGTTCCTGCACCCGGCCCTTGGTTCAAATGGCGACGTCAAGTTTTTCGGCCAAGGGCTGCGGACAGTAACTTTTCCGCTACCGGGAACTGCCGGGCGTTACGCGCGCCGTGCTGCGACCAGCGAACACTTCGCCTGATCGGCGTTAACGTTGATGAAGCCGACAGGGATACGCGCAAAGGTCTTGCGGCTCTTCATCGTTACCGTGTCGGCAAGCACGCGGCTGCGGTCGGTGAGATGACTGCCATCGCGTCGCGTGAACGCGCAGACGATCTCCAGATCCTTAACAGCATAGTCATTGTCGTTTCGCAGCGTGAACGTCACCAGCGCCTTCGAGCCGAGCCCGCCACGGCGCCAGGTCTGCGATGAGATTTTGAGGCGATCGAGTTCTGCCGCAGCTGGAGCCTGAGCTTCGACAATCGGCGAGACCGCCGCCACCGGAGGTGCCGGTTCGACCGTTGCCACGTCAGAGTTCACCGGCTCGGCGCTGTTGCCCTTGGAGAGCGGCAGCAGCATCCACACCCCGCAGCCGACGATGATCGCCGCCAGTAGCCACAGCACGCTTCGCCCGAACGAGACGCTCGCGATCGTCACGGCTCGCGCCAGGCGCTCGCCGCTCCCGGCGAAACGTCCCCACCCGATCCGGTCAAACCTGGCGTTCATGGCTGCATCACCAACCGCGACCGGAGTTCGTTCGACGACGGACTCGGCCACTGTTTACCTTAATCCGGGAGACGAACTAAGGTTCCCGCGCTCAGGCCGAGTCGGCAAGGACGGTGGCGATCACCAGCCGGGGCCGTTAACATGCGTTGCAACATCGAAGACCCTGTTGGGAGAACATGAAATGCCAGTCGTCGTCACTTGGGATCACGTCCATCTGCGCAGTCCCGATCCGGAGGCCACAGCGGCCTGGCTGCGGGACATCCTCGGCGGCGAGATCGTGCGCGCACCGGGACGGATCGACGTGAATCTCGGCGGCGCAAAGATCTTCATCGCATCGCTCGAGGGCGACAACGCCGTCAACCCGCCGCCGCCGCACCCGCATCAGGGCCTCGACCATTTCGGTCTCACCGTGAAGGACATCGACGCCGTCGCGGCCGAGATCAAGGCCAAGGGCGTCACCTTCACGCGCGAGCCGACCACGATCCGGCCCGGCGTGCGCATCTGCTTCATCCGCGGCCCGGAAGGCATCTCCATCGAGCTGCTCGAGCGCGACAAGAAATACACCTAACGCGGCGCCGCATCTGAGGTCGACGAGAGGCCGGGCGTGCTGTCGCCCGGCTAACTCATGCTGCCAGGCATAAAGCAGCGGATGGCGACGCCCATGTAGCCGTAGATCGGCCACACCATGGTGCGCCCGACCCGGTTCGGCTCCGAGATGACGGCCTCCTCGGGCACGTCAACCCAGACGAACTCCTGCTGCTGGCCGTCGAGCACGTGGCCCAGGCGCGGGATGCGGACACGATAGTGTCCATCCTTGCTCTCCCAGTCGGTGTCCGAGAGCGCCGAGCCGTCGGCATCGGAACAACAAGGCCCCTTACCGCTGCGCAGGCCGTCGAACCACGCCTTCAATTCCGCATTGGTGTTGACGAACTGGCCGCGGTCGCGCGCATGCCCCGAGGGGGCTGCGAGCGCGATCAGGGCCCAGGCGCAAGCGAGGCTCACCATGCTTCGCCAGCGTGGCGCGCCGCCAGTCGGCCGTTGTGTTTCGCAAATCGTGGGACGCACACTGTACAGACGCGGCTCATCGCCGCCGGAATCGATCCAGTTGCTCACGTTGGTCTTGCTCCAGCACCCCGCGGCCAGTGCAACAATGGTTATGCATTTCGCGGGCCAACTTGATTCGCAACGACTGGCCTCGCGTCATGATCAGACAGTCATGGTGGTGTCATAGACAAGCCGGGACAACTACGGCTGGCGGCGGCAAGATCGCACCGCCGCCCGGCAAACTGCCGCGTTGCGCGCGGGAACGCGCTTTGGCATAAAAGCTCTACCGGTTACGCCGTTGGGCGATGGCGGCCGGCCTGTGGGACGTGATGAAGAACGGCCTCTACTCGATTCACGTGAACCTGCTCGATGGTCGAGTCGGCAAGGGCAGCGGCGTGATTCTTTTTCGCGACGGCAGGATCCTTGGCGGCGATGCGTACCTCTATTACACCGGCAGCTACGTCGTGAAGGACGACCACACCTTCAAAGGCGAGGTGCTGGTGCAACGGCACACCTCGCCGCGGGGCGACGACAATCCGCTGTTCGGCGGGCCTGCCCCGGTCGGCATCGGCGTCAGCGGGACCTACACCGACACCCGCGCGGAGATGACGGGCACAGCGCTCGTCGGCAAGGCCAGCCTGATTTTCGGCGCCACGCTGCACAAGCTCGCGGAAGCTGATTAGGCGCGGGACTATTCCGCAGCCTGCTCGAGCGGCGCGGTGCGCGGCAGGATGATCTGGATGCGTGTCCCCTCGCCCGGCTCGGAATCGAGATCGAGCCGCCCGCCGAGGCGATTGGTGACGATGCTGTAGACGATGTGCAGTCCGAGGCCGGTGCCGCCCTGGTCGCGCCGCGTCGTGAAGAACGGATCGAAGGCGCGGCGGCGGACGTCGAGCGACATGCCGCAGCCATTGTCCGAGAAGATGATCTCGACATTGTCCTTGCCGGACTCGCGCACCTGGATGTCGATAATCCCCGGCCGGCCGTCCGGGAAGGCGTGCGCCACCGAATTGAGAAACAGATTGGTCAGCACCTGGCCATACGGACCGGGATAGCTGTTCATGGTCAGGCTCGGCTGGCACTCGACGTTGAGCGTCAGATTGTGTTTGCGCAGACCCGGCCGCAGGCTCATCACCACCTGCTCGGTGAGGTCGCCGAGATCGAAGCTGCGCTGGTCGGAGTAGTTGCGGTCGGCCGCGACCTGCTTGAACGACTGGATCAGCTCGGCGGCACGATTGAGATTGGAGACGAGCTGCGAGGACGCATCGCGGCTGGTGTTGAGGAACTCGTTCAGCGTGGAGCGACGGAGCTCGCCGCGCTCGACTTCGGAGGTGAACATCGCGGTCTTGCGCTCCAGCGCGGATGCGACCGTGAGGCTGATACCGACGGGATTGTTGACCTCGTGGGCGACGCCGGCGACGAGCCGTCCGAGCGCGGCGAGCTTCTCCGCCTCGATCAGCGAGGCCTGGGTCTCGCGCAGATTCCGGAGCGCGGTCTCGGCGGATTCCTTGGCTTTGCGCATCTCCTGCTCGCCGCGCTTGCGCTCGCCGATGTCGAGCGCCACGGTGACGATCCGCTCGATCTCGCCGTCGGCATCGAGCAGCGGCAACTTGTTGACCAGCCATTGCCGCATGTTGCCGGAGGAATCCTTGTACTCCTCCTCGTAGAAGCCGAGGCCTCTTCGAAGCTTGAGCACCCTCTTGTCGCTCTCGTCGGACTTGGCCGCGCCATAGCGCGACATCAGATCCGCGGTGGTGCGGCCGAGCGCATCGCCGGGCTCGATGCCGAAGATGCCGGCCATGTAGCGGTTCATCAGCACGTAGCGCAGCTCGCGGTCCTTGACGTTGATGACCGCGGGCACGGTGTCGATGACCTGCTGGAGCAGGCGCCGTCCTTCGGCGATGGCGTCTTCCGCCCGCTTCTGGTCGGTGATGTCGCGCAGCGTGCCCTCGTAGCGGACGATGTTGCCCGCCTCGTCCCGCACGCCCGTGGCGCTGTCGGAAAGCCACAGGATGTTGCCGCTGCGCTGGCGTACCTGGTACTCGAACTCGCGCACGATGCCGTCGCGCGCCATCAGCCGCTGATATTCGGCACGCGCCTCGGGGTGGACGTAGATGGTGTGGGCGATGTCGTTGATGCTGTCGATGAGCTGCTGCGGGCTGTCATAGCCCATCATCCGCGCCAGCGCCGGATTGGCGTTGAGGAGATCGCCGGCCGGCGTCGTGACATAGATGCCGTCGACCGAGCCTTCGAACAGTTTGCGGTAGCTCTCTTCGGCCAAGCGCTGCTCGGTGAGCGCCCGCACCGCCGCCTCGCGCGCCGTGTCGGCCTCCTCCAGCGCGCGGCGGAACACTTCGGCCGCGCGCGCGATGTCGCCGATCTCGTTGTCGAGGTCGGCCGACGGGATCGAGGTGTCCTTCTCGCCCGCTGCGAGCGCGCGGATGGATCTCGCGATCTTCGCAAGCGGCCGGACGGTCCGCCGCACCACGAAGCCCGCCGCGAGAATGCCGATCAAGACGCCGATGGTGCCGAACACGATGCTCTGCCACCGCGCCTCCGTCAGCGTGCGGGCGAAATCGCGCGACAGCACGTGGCCGCGCCTGGCGCTGACCTCGCGCAGGAGTTCCGTGACGCGGCCGATCAGGCGGCCCTCGGTGCCCAGTACCTCGCGGTCGATATCGGCAATCTGCCGCTCCCGGACCGCCACCGCGATGATGGCCTCGGCATAGTCGTTCACGGCCGTCTTCAGCCTGGCGTCCGCGATGTCCATCGCCCGCATTCCCTGCGCGGCCTGCTCGGCGGCGGACGGGTTGCGCGCGAGCAGCCCGAGCGCGATCTGGCTCTGCGCCTCCGACAGGCGGGAGGCGAGCTCGCGGTCCGCCGCGGCTCCGACGGCCACGTCGAACCGGTCGCGCAGCGGCGGCAGCCCGGCGAGCAGCTGGGCGCGGCGGTCGATCAGGGTCGAGATCCGCTCGAGGCCATTGCGATAGGTCGCAAGGCGCTCGGTGACCCCGTCGATCATGTCCTGCTGCTCGGGAGCGAGCTCGATGCGGGTCTTCTTCAGGATGTCGCTGAGCGTCGTGGCCGCCTCGCCCACCTGCTTGAACTGGATGCCGGCGCCGGGATCGGTGACGAAATCGCGCGCGGCGAGCCGCAGCTCGTTCATGCGGCGGTCGATGTCCTCGGCGAGGTCGCCGACGCTCTGGAGCCGCTGCAACTCGGCGAAGGTCGAATCGATGTGCCGGATCGCGATCACGCTCGCGGTCGAGGTGACGATGATCACCGCCAGCACCAGGAGGAAGCTGCCGAAGGTGAGCTGGCCGATGGAGAGCGAGAATGTTCGCTTTTTCTCAGGGGTCGGCGTCAATTCGGCGGACATTGGGGCTTTTGAGGACCGGGCTATTGGAGGCCCAATATACGATGGTTTGCGGCCCCGGGGGAACATGCCTCAAGCTGCCGAATATCCTTAATATCGCGAGCCCGCCGCCCGTCTCCCCTCCCGACTATGACGTTTTGACGCTGGCCGGCCGCCGGGCCGGGATCGTCATGGCGGCGACGCCGAGGACGACGCAGGCAAGCCCGATCCAGGCGGTCCGGCTCAGGGTTTCGCCGAGGAAGGCGACGCTGATGGCAACCCCGATGGGTACGCGCAGATAGGCCTGCGCGGTGGTGCTGACCGAGCCTAGCGTCTGGATCAGGCGGAAGTAGATCGCGAACGCCGCCGCAGTCGAGAAGGTCGCCAGCGCGAGCAGCGCCAGCACGGAACTCAGCGAGGGCGACAGCGTCCAGGGCTGTTCGACGATCAACGAGGCCGGGATCAGCGCCGCCGCGCCCGTCAGCAGCGAGCCCGCGGCCGGTGCCATCGGATCGAGACCTTTAAAGCTGCGGCCGAAGATCGCGGCGCAGGCGTAGCAGATGGTGGCGGCGACGATGGCGACCTCCGCGACGAGGCCACTGCCGATGTCGTGGAAAGCGTCGACGCCGACGATCAGCAGGATGCCCGCCATGCCGGCGACCACGCCGAACAGTTTTCGCGGCGTCGTCACCTCGTGGCGCGTGACGACGGCCGTGAGCAGGAAGGTGAAGATCGGTCCGGCCGAGTTGAGGATGGTGGCGAGCGCGGCATCGACATGGCGCTCGCCCCAGGCGATCAGCGTCCAGGGGATGACGCGGTTGAGCACGGCCTGGAAGGCGAAGCGCTGCCAGGTCGCGGCATCCGTGGGCATCCTGATGCCGCGTACCCACATGACGACGAGCAGCAGCAGACCGGCGATCGCGGTGCGCGCCGCGATCAGCGTGATCGGCGGAATAGTGGCGACGCCGAGCTTGATGAAGGTGTAGGAGCCGCCCCAGAGCGTTGCGAGCGCGACCAGCAGCGCCAGCTCGACGGCGATGTTGGGGTCCCGTCCCTGATCCATTTTGCGCGTCCCGTCCATTCGCGATGGACGGAACCTAGCGCGTCCGTGGCCGCCAATACTTCGTTTGGTATCGAAGTATCTTAGCCGACCGCCCCGACCTCGAACACCTCGCCGTCATAGCCGGCTTCGCGGGGAATGCGGAGCTGGCGGCCAGTCTCGGTCTTGGTCATGATCGGCATCACCGTGACGACCGACATCCCGCGGGCGTGCTCCAGCGCGGCGCCCACGCTGCCCTGCTTGGCGAGCCGGATCAGGTTGCGCGTGGTCGGGAACGGCAGCTTGAAACGGCCGCTCTCGCCGCCCTCCACCGCCTCGCGCGGCGACACCCAGATCGAGTCGGTGGACTCCCGGCCGTCATGGGCGCCGAGCTGATCGGGCGGTGCGGCCGCGAGGAAGAACCAGGTGTCGAACCGCTTCGGCATGCCCTCCGGCGTGATCCAGTGCGCATAGGGCACGAGCGTATCGAGCGCGAGCTGGAGGCCGTTGTCGGCGAGGATACTCAGGAAGCTGATCTTGTGCTCGTTGAGGGCGACGCGATGCTTGTCGGCGATCTCGCCGGCGCGCCTGGCATCGATCGGCGCGCCCAAGTCCTTCGACCGCGCCAGCAGGATGCCGCTTTCCTCAAAGGTCTCGCGGATCGCGGCGATCCGAAAACCGCGATCCGATTCACTTAAGGCCTCGCCGCCCGAATAGAGGTCAGCGCGGGCAACGATCTCGTTGTCGCCGGCATCGACGCTGCCGCCGGGAAACACCAGCGCGCCCGAGTTGAACTCGATCTGATGATGGCGAACCATCATGAAGACCTCAATCTCCTTTGCGCCTTCACGGAGCAGGAGGATCGTCGAAGCCGGGCGTGATGCTGATGTCTCTGGCATTCAACTAACCTGCGGCGCTGGATTGCGGGCCGAGATTGGCGCGCTTGTCGAAACGGGCAACGCGCGACAGCAGGTAGTCGACCTCGGCCTTCGCCGTCGCCGTCATGGTCGCGCCCGGCTTGCGCTGCGCGCTGGAAGCGATGATGCCGCGCTTCTGCAGCACGTATTTGCGCACGGTCAGGCCGACGCCGGGCTGCTGCTCGTAGCGGATCAGCGGAAGATGCGCGTCGAACAGATCATGCGCAGCATCACGCTTGCCGGCCTTGGAGAGGTTCACGACGTCGATCAGAAGCTCCGGGAAAGCATAGCCGGTCATGGCGCCGTCGGCGCCGCGCTCCATCTCGAAATCGAGGAACGTGCCGCCATTGCCGCAGAGGATCGAGAGCGGACGCAGCGAGCCGTCCTTCTGGAAGCCGCGCAAAGTGGAGATCTTCTCCAGGCCCGGCCAGTCCTCGTGCTTGAGCATCACACAATTCGGATTGTCCATGACGATCTTGCGGATCACGGCGGGGGTGAACACCACCGTGAGCGTCAGCGGATAGTCCTGGAGCACCCAGGGCACGTCGGGCCCGATCGCCTCGGCCGCCTGCTTGAAATAGCCGACGATCTGGTCGTCGGTCCGGAGCGAGGGCGGCGGCGCGATCATGACGCCGGCCGCGCCTGCGTCCATCGAGGCCCTGGCCAGCGAACGCATGGTGGCAAAGCCCGGCGCGGAGACGCCGACGATCACCTGCATCTTCTTGGCGCGCTTGACGTAGCGCACCGCCACCTGCTCGGCCTCGGCGGCGTCGAGCTTGGGGGCCTCACCGAGGATACCCAGCACCGTGACGCCGTCGCAGCCGACCTCCTCATAGAAATCGGTCAGGCGGTCGATCGAGCGCTCGTCGATCCGGCCGTCATCGTGGAACGGCGTCGGCGCGATTGCGAAGGTGCCCTTGGCGTCGGCGGTCAGTTTCATTGTCTTCCTTTGTCTCTCTCTATTCGTCATTCCGGGATGGCCCGAAGGGACAGGCCCGGAATCCATAACCCCGGCTGGTGGCTATGGATTCCGGGCTCGCGACTTCGTCGCGCCCCGGAATGACAGTGTGGCTAAAACCTCCGCGCCCCCATCTTGATCTGCTCCTCGGAGAAGAAGATCTCCCTGGCATGATCGACGATGTCCTGGGCGTTCCAGCCCGAGTGCGGCGGTTTCCAGCCTTCCATTTCCATCATCCGCATTTCGCGCACGCCGCGGGGCCCGGACACACCCAGCACCTTGCCGGTCTGGTCGCCCGACAAGTCGCTGACCATGTATAGCACGGCCGGCGCGATGCCGTCCGGCCCCAGCGCCGCACCGGGGTTCTCCTTATAGCGGGGCAGGTCTGCGGTCATGCGGGTCAGGGCGCCCGGGGCCAATGTCCAGATCCGGATGTTGTACTTCCGCCCCTCGATCGCCAGCACGTTGGACAGGCCCCAGATGCCGCCCTTGGCCGCGCCGTAATTGGTCTGGCCGAAATTGCCGATCAGCCCTGATGTCGAGGAGGTGTTGACGATGACGCCGCCGCCGTTTTCCCGCATCCAGCGAAACACCGGCATGGTGCAACAAAAGGTGCCCTTCAGGTGCACCTTGATGACCTTGTCCCAGTCGGATTCGGACGCCTTGGCGAAGGTCTGATCGCGCAAGATACCGGCATTGTTGACGAGGATATCGGCGCGGCCGAAATGCTTGATGGCGTCGTCGAACACCGACTGGCCGCCCTCCATGGTGGAGATGTCGGCGCCGTTGGCGACCGCCTTGCCGCCCTCGGCCTTGATCGCGTCCACCACGAGCTGCGCCATCGACTTGTCGGCGCCGGAGCCGTCACGGGGACCGCCGAGATCGTTGACGACGACGGACGCCCCTTCCCGCGCGAACAGTTTTGCGTAGGCCTCACCGAGCCCCCCGCCTGCGCCGGTGATCAGCGCAACCTTGCCGTCGAGTAGTCCCATGGTGGCCTCTCCCTGTTTTTGTTTTCTTGCTTCGCCTCTCCCCGCGTGCGGGGAGAGGCCTGAAATCAAGCACCACTTGATTTCAGGGTGAGGGGGAGCCTCCGCGAACTCGTCTATCACCGTCTCTGCGGAGACTCCCCCTCACCCCACCCTCTCCCCGCGAGCGGGGCGAGGGAGTGAAACGCCGGTGCGTCCCTAACCCAGCACCGTCTTGCCGTTCTTGATCACGGTGACGCCGCGCGACTTCACCTTGGCCTCGAACGAGATGGTGTTGCCGTCCTTCCAGAGGTCCATCGTCACGGTCTCGCCGGGATAGACGGGCGATGAGAACCGCGCGACGTGCTGGCGGAAAGCAGAGGCGTCGTAGTCGGCATAGGTCTGGAGCACGCCGCGGCAGGTGATGCCGTAGGTGCACATGCCGTGCAGGATCGGGCGCGGGAAGCCGGCCTTCTTGGCGAACTCGGGATCGCTGTGCAGCGGGTTGCGGTCGCCGCAGAGGCGATAGACCAGTGCCTGGTCGGGGCGCGTGACGATATCGATGGTCCTGTCGGGGCTCCGCGCGGGTATCTTGTGCGGATCGGGCTGGGTCAGGTTCGGCCCGCCAAAGCCGCCGTCGCCGCGGGCGAAGCGCGAGGCGACGAGCGTTGCCAGCTTCTCGCCCTTCTCGTTCTTGAGCACGGTCTGGTGGCTGATGACGACGCCCTTGTCCTTGCCCTTGTCGTAGACTTCGACAACCGAGGAGTCCGCCGTGATGTTTGCAGCCACCGGCAGAGGCTGATGGAAGGTGATGTCGCGCTCGCCGTCGACCACCATGACGCGGTTGAGGTTCATCTCGCCGGGCCCCGACCCCCAGGCCGCGACGGACGCAAAGGTCGGCACCACCTTTAGGGGCCGCGGCGTGAACGTGCCCTCGTTGACGAAGGCGAGCTCCTTCTCGTCCATCGGATCGGCGCCGAGGCCGATGCCGTAGGCGTAAAGCATGACCTCGCGATCACCATAGGAATATTTCTGGCCGAGATTTTTGAGGCCTTTGAGTTCTTCGTATCTGGCGGACATTTTTCTGGTTTCCTCCCGGTCTCTCCGCAAGCAGCGGCGCTCGTTAATGCGCCCTCTCCCCTTGTGGGAGAGGGCCGCGAGAGCCGTGCGGCAAACTCATTCGGGTGAGGGGTTGGCTCCTCAGAAAAAGCCTCTCTGTGGAGCGATACCCCTCATCCGGCGCCGTAGCCGAAGCTTCGCTTCGGCGTCCATTTTTAGAACGGCCGCCGGAGGCGGCCTATGCCACCTTCCCCCACAAGGGGGGAAGGAAGAAATTACGCCGGCGTGAAGAACGGCAGCGGCGCGCCATCCGTCGGCTTGAACACCACCTTCACCTTCTGGCCGATCTTGAGCTTCTCGAGATCGCAGTCGACGAAGTTGGTCTGCACCGACGGCCCCTCCTTCAGTGTGACGTAGCCGATCGCATAGGGGCCGGTCGGCGACTTCCGCATCAGGCTCCACGTATAGATCGTGCCCTCGCCCGAAGCCTCCTCCCACACCGTCTTGTCGGAGTAGCAGAACGGGCAGATCGAGCGCGGAAAGTAATGCGCTTCGCCGCAGGCGGTGCAGCGCTTGATCATGAACTTGCCCTGCTTGGCCGCATCCCAGAACGCTGCGGTCTCCGGATTGGTCACCGGTGCCAGATACTTTTTCGCTTCGCTCATCACACGCGCTCCAGAATGGCCGTCGAAGCGGCGTGCCGAACGCCCAGAAGGCCGCCGGTGCCGTGGGCGATGGCGAGATCGCAATTCTTGACCTGCACCTTCGGATGCGCCTCGCCGCGCAGCTGCCTGACGGCCTCGATGATCTTGGTCATGCCGCCGCGATTGACGGGATGGTTGCTGCAGAGGCCGCCGCCGTCGGTGTTGAACGGCAGCTTGCCGACGCCCGAGATCAGGTTGCCGTCGGCAACGAACTTGCCGCCCTCGCCCTTCTTGCAGAAGCCGAGGTCCTCGAGCTGCATCAGCACGGTGATGGTGAAGCTGTCGTAGATCGAGGCGTATTTGATGTCCTGCGGCGTGATGCCGGCTTCCTCGAAGGCGCGCGGGCCGGACCAGATGCCGGCGGAGTAAGTGAGATCGAGATCCTTGCCGCCGCGCGGGCCCTTCATCGCCTCGCCATGGCCGATCAGCTTGACCAGCGGCTTCTTCAGGCTCTTGGCGATCTCCGGCGTCGTCACGATCAGCGCGCCGCCGCCATCGGAGACGACACAGCAATCCATGCGGTGCAGCGGATCGGAGATCATCGGCGAATTCAGGACGTCCTCGACGGTGACGACGTCCTTGAGCATCGCATGCGGATTGTATTGCGCGTGATGCGAGGCCGCGACCTTGATCCAGGCGAGCTGCTCGCTGGTGGTGCCATAGTCGTGCATGTGGCGCATGGCACACATGCCATAGGCATTGTGCGTGGTCGCACCGTAAGCAGACTCGAAATCGGCCTCCGCGCCGGCTGCGCGCGGCGGCATCACGCCGGTGCGCGGCTTGCCGGCGAGCGTGATCAGCGCGATCGAGCACTTGCCGGCCGCGATGGCTTCAGCGGCGTGGCCGAGATGGATGATGTAGGAACAGCCGCCGGTCTCGGTGGAATCGACGTGGCGGAGTTTTTTGGTGTTCAGGCCGAGATAATCGACCATCGGCCAGGCGCCGCCCGGCGCATCGCCGGCGCAGAAATAGCCGTCGACATCGTCCTTGGAGAGCCCGGCATCCTCGATCGCGCCCTTGGCGACCTCGGCATGGAGCTGGGCGGTGGATTTGTCCGGCGCATGCCGGGTCGGGTGTTCGTAGATCCCGGCAATGTAGGCCTTGCCCTTGATGGTCAAAACGTCAGGTCTCCGCGCTCGCGTTTCTTCTTGCTCCGTTTTTCTGAACCGCGGGGACCAGCTTGGCAAGCGCGGAAATATTCCGTCGGGCGAGAGGGCAGCGCGTTGGCGCAAGTGGCGACGGTCATGGAACGCCCGTCTGCCTCCGCGTCGTCATTGCGAGCGCAGCGAAGCAATCCAGGAGTCTTTCCGCGGATGTATTTCTGGATTGCTTCGCTACGCTCGCAATAACAAGCAAAATCCTAAAGGTGTTTTGCCCGACGGCACAAGCGATTTTCTTTTTTCGCGAAAACAACCCCATGCACAGTAGGACGCTGGTTGATTTCAAAGAAGAAATCGTAGGGTGGGTTAGCCGAAGGTGTAACCCACCTCTTTGCTTTCCACGTGGACGGAGAGGTGGTGGGTTACGCCGAGCAGATGCGCTTGGCGCATCGGCAGGGCTGACCCACCACTACGCATTGCGTTCGCGTCGAGACCGCCCTACTCCGCCGCGATCTGCCTTGGCGCGGGCGGTGGGCTCGCGAGGTCGGCTGCGAGCTGGGCGTAGCGCGTCTTGGCCTCAGTAACCGCCTTCTCCTTGACCGGGCCGTAGCCGCGGATGCGATCGGGCAGTGACAAGAGCTCGACGGCGGTGTCGACGGTGACCGGCGAGAGCAGGCCGAGCACGGTGGCGACGTCCTTCTCGTAGCCCACGATCAGATCGCGCTCGAGCTTGCGGTCGGCGCTGTGGCCGAAGATGTCGAGCGGCGTGCCGCGCAGGAACTTGAATTTCGCGAGCACCCTGAATGCCTTCAGCATCCATGGGCCGAAGGCGCGCTTCTTCGGGCGTCCCAGCGCGTCGACACCACTGCTGAGGATCGGCGGAGCCAGGTTGAAGTTGAACTTGAAGTCGCCCTCGAACTGGTCGCGGAGCTGCTGCTCGAAAGCACCATCGGTGTAGAGGCGCGCAACCTCGTATTCGTCCTTGTAGGCCAGGAGCTTGGCGTAGTTCACGGCGACCGCGCGCGACAGCGCATCGTCATAACCGCCCTGCTTGGCGGCATCGCGAACCTGGTCGACCAGCTTGCGATAGCGTTTTGCCAGGCGGCCGCTCTGGTAGGCGGTCAGGTGCTTGGCGCGATGCGCGACGACCTCATCCAGCGTCATCGCGTCGAGCGTCTTCGGCGCAACCACCTCGTCGGTCCCCTTCAGCATGTCGGCGAGGCGCTGGGGATCGGCGACCGCGAGGCGGCCGAGGCGGAAGGCTTCCTTATTCATCTTGATCGAGACGCCGTTGATCTCGATGGCCTGCTCGATCGCTTCAGCCGACAGCGGGAACAGCCCCTTTTGATAGGCATAACCCATCATCATCATGTTGGTGGCGATGCTGTCGCCAAGCAGCTGCTCGGCCGGCTTGGTGAAATCGAAGAATACCGAGTCCTTGTGCAGCGCCGTCTCCAGCAAGCCGTTCAGCTTGCGGGTCTGGAAGTTGAAGTCGCGGTTGAGGACGAAGTCGGCGGTGGGGATGACGTGGCTGTTGATGATGCCGCGGGTGCGGCTGGTGTCGCAGAGCGAGATCGTATCCTTGGCGACCGCGACCACCTCGTCGGCGGCGAGCACCACGTCGGCCGTCCCGGTGACGATGCGCGAGCAGGTCACCTCGGCCGGATGATCGGACAGGCGGACGTGGCTGAGCACCGCCCCGCCCTTTTGCGCAAGGCCAGACATGTCGAGGATCATCGAGGCCTTGCCCTCGATATGCGCGGCCATGCCGAGCAGCGCACCGATGGTGAGCACGCCGGTGCCGCCGACACCGCCGACGGCGATGTTGTAGGGCTTGTCCAGCATCGGCCGAGACGCGGGCTCCGGTAGCTCGCCGATCTCACCGAGATCGGCCGGCGCGCGGTGACGCGGCTTGCCGCCGTCCACGGTGACGAAGGACGGGCAGAAGCCCTTCACGCAGGAATAGTCCTTGTTGCAGGACGACTGGTTGATGGCGCGCTTGCGGCCGAACTCGGTCTCCAAGGGCTCGACCGAGATGCAGTTCGACTGCACCGAGCAGTCGCCGCAGCCCTCGCACACCGCCGGGTTGATCATGACGCGGCGTGCGGGATCCTCCATCAGGCCGCGCTTGCGGCGGCGGCGCTTTTCGGCGGCGCAGGTCTGCACGAAGACGATCGCCGAGGTGCCCTTGTACTCGCGACACATCTTCATGACGTTGTCGAGTTCGTCGCGGTGATACTTCTTCACGCCGGGCGCGATGGTGTCGGCCGGATAGGTGTCGGGCGCCTCCGAGACCAGATAGATCTCGCGGATGCCTTCGGCGTGGAGCTGGAACGTAATCTGCTGCGGCGAGAGATCGCCGTCATGGCGCTGGCCGCCCGTCATGGCGACGGCGTCGTTGTAGAGGATCTTGTAGGTGATGTTGGTCTTGGAAGCCACCGCCTGCCGGATGGCGAGAAGGCCCGAGTGGAAGTAGGTGCCGTCGCCGAGATTGGCGAAGATGTGGTTCTCGTTGGTGAAGGGCGCGATGCCGACCCACGGCACGCCCTCGCCGCCCATATGCGTGAACGTCTCGGTCGAGCGATCCATCCACAGCGCCATGAAGTGGCAGCCGATGCCGGCGAGCGCGCGGCTGCCTTCGGGGACCTTGGTGGACGTGTTGTGGGGACAGCCGGAGCAGAAATACGGGACGCGAGAAACAGGCGCTGTCGCTTGCATCTGGGTCGCCTGGCGGCCGTTGAACCAGTCGGCCTTGGCGCGGAGCATCTCCGCGATTTCAGGGTTGAGATTAAGTCGGAGTAGCCGCTCGGTGAGCGAGGTCGCAAGCGAGGCGACGCTGAGCTCGGCGGCGAAGGTCAGGAAGCGCTTGTCGTGCTCGTCCATCTTGCCGACGATGCGCGGGCGGACGTCGTCGCGCCAGTTGAATAGCTCCTGCTTGACCTGGTTCTCGACGATCTCGCGCCGCTCCTCGATGATGAAGATCTCTTCGAGGCCGACTGCAAACTGACGTACGCCTTCCGGCTCCAGCGGCCAAGGCATGCCGATCTTGTAGAGGCGAAGCCCGATCTTGGCGGCGACCTCCTCGGTGATCCCGAGCTCGCGCAGAGCCTGGCGGACGTCCTCATAGCTCTTGCCCGACGCCATGATGCCGAAGCGGGCGTTCGGCGAATCCATGGTGACGCGGTTGACCTTGTTGGCGCGCGCAAAGGCGATCGCGGCAAAGCCCTTGTAGTCCTGGAGGCGGCGGTCCTGCTCGAAGCGGTCGTCGGGCCAGCGCAGATTGAGGCCACCGGGCGGCAGCTCGAAATCGGGCGGGATGATGAACGGCTTCATCTCGTCGGTGAGGTCGATCTCGGCGGTGGTCTCCACCGTCTCCGTGATCACCTTCATGCCGACCCAGCAGCCCGAATAGCGCGACATCGCGATGCCGAGCAGGCCCATCTCGATCATCTCGTGGATGCTGGACGGATAGAGATAAGGCATCAGCGCCGACATGAAGGCGTGGTCTGACTGATGCGGAACGGTGGAGGATTTTGCACCGTGGTCGTCGCCGGCCAGACACAGCACGCCGCCGTTCTTGGCCGAGCCGGCGGCATTGCCGTGGCGGAACACGTCGCCGCAGCGATCGACGCCGGGGCCCTTGCCGTACCAGATGCCGACGACGCCATCATATTTGGCGCCGGGCGAGAGGTTGAGCTGCTGCGAGCCCCACACGGCGGTCGCCGCCAGATCCTCGTTCACGCCGGGCTGGAACTTGATGTTGTACTGCTCGAGATGCTTTCGCGCCGCGAAGAGCTGCTGGTCATAGCCGCCAAGCGGCGAGCCGCGATAGCCGGAAATGAAGCCCGCGGTGTTGAGGCCGTTGGCGCGGTCGCGCCGGATCTGGGCCATTGGCAACCGGACCAGGGCCTGGATGCCCGTGGTGAAGACGTGTCCGGTTTCCTGGGTGTATTTCTGGTCGAGACTGATCGGACCCTGGTTGATACCCATTCTTGTCCTCTTCCGCCCCTTTGAGCGTTTGGCCACTTAAGCCGTTGCCTGCCCGTTGTTTTTAGCTAGGGCGCGCCGACCACCTCTGCCACTCTATGTCGGATATTTAACGCTCCGCATCACAAATCTGGACCAAAGGAAGCGCCGGGTAAAAATCGCAATTTCGTGGCTGCAAAGGCATCAAGCATTTTCAATTTGTGTCACCATACCCCCGCCGTCGCGAAACGACGTGAGGCTCCTATCCGGGCGATTGGTCGCAGGGGAGGCTTTCGATGCGAATGATTCTGGCTGTTGTCGCATTGTGCAGTGCAATTGCGAGCACGGCCCGCGCCGCCGAGCCATCGCCGGAGCTGATCGCCTATGGCAAGGCGCTGGTCGAGGCCGGCGACTGCGCGAGCTGCCACACCGCCGATCCGGCAAAGCCATTCGCGGGCGGAAAGCGCATCGATACGCCCTTCGGCGCGATCTACGCGCCGAACCTGACGCCGGATCGTGACACCGGGATCGGCGCCTGGACCGACGCCGATTTCACCCGCGCGGTGCGCACCGGCGTCGCGCCCGACGGCTCGAACTATTACCCGGCCTTCCCCTATCCCTATTTCACGAAGATGACGAAGGACGACACGCTGGCGATCCGGGCCTATCTCGGAACGCTGGCGCCCGTCGCGAGCCGCAACAAGCCGCCGGAGCTGCGCTGGCCGTTCGGCTATCGCGGCCTGATGCGGCTCTGGAACGCGATGTATTTCAAGCCCGCCCTGTTCGAGCCGGACCAGAACCAGAGCGCGGCGTGGAACAGGGGCGGCTATCTCGTCACCGGGCTCGGCCATTGCGGCGCCTGCCACACGCCGAAGAACTATTTCGGCGCGGACAAAACTGCGCAGGCGCTGTCGGGCAACGAAGTCGGCGGCTGGTACGCACCAAGGCTCGATGGCGCCGCGCGCACCGGGCTGAAGTCGTGGAGCGTCGAGGACATCACCGAATATCTGCAAAGCGGGCGAAACGTCAAAAGCCATGCCGGCGGGCTGATGGCCGAGGTGGTCGTCGGCTCGACCTCGAAGATGAGCGATGCCGATGTGCGCGCCATCGCGGTCTACTTGAAGAGCCTGCCAGCGTCGCGGCGCGAGACGATCGTGACGCCGCCCGACGATGCCGAGATGAAGGCCGGCCAGGCCGTCTACGCAAAGCTCTGCATCGCGTGCCATGAAGCCGACGGCTCCGGCGCGCCGCGCATCTATCCGCCGCTGCCCGGCAACGCGCTTCTGCAATCGGTCAATCCGTCCTCCAGCTTGCGCATCATCCTCGACGGCGCCCACACCGTGACGACGCCACGCGCGCCCAACACCGGCGAGATGCCCGGCTATGCCAAGCAATTGTCCGACGCAGAGATCGCCGCCGTGACGAACTACATCCGCAATTCCTGGGGCAACGCCGCGCCGCTGGTGACCGCGGCGCAGGTGGCGAAGGCGCGGAAGGAGCCGTAGTTCACGCTCCTCAGTATTCACCAGAGGTCGTCATGCCCGGGCTTGTCCCGGGCATCCACGTTCTTTCGTGCCGTGGCAAAGGTCGTGGATGGCCTGGACAGGCCCGGCCATGACGCCGTGGATGCGATAGCGCTCAAACTCTACGAAAGGCGAAGTAAGCCCTACCGCTCCTCGCCTTCCGTGAACACGAATTTCGGCATCTCCCATTTGTAGCGCACCGCGAGCAGGCGGAAGCTGACGCCGAGGACAAACGTCAAGATCGTCCAGAGCTCCGCGTTGAGCTTCAAGCCGAAGGCGGTGGCGTAGAACAGGCCGGTCGCGACCGAAACGGTCGCGTAGAGCTCGGAGCGGAACAGCAGCGGCACGTCGTTGCAGAGCACGTCGCGCAGCACCCCGCCCGCGCAGCCGGTCACCATGCCGGAGACGATGACGATCGGCAGCGCGGCATTCGTCTGCCAGGCGATGTCGCAGCCGGCCATGGTGAAGACGACGAGACCGATGGCATCGAGCACGATGAAGGCCACCTTCAGCCGGTGTACGAGCCGCGCGATCAGGATGGTGAGGAAGGCCGCGCCGCCGGCGAGTGCGAGATAGATGGGATGAGCGACCCAGGCCAGCGGATAGTGCCCGAGGAAGAGATCGCGCAAGGTGCCGCCGCCGAGCGCGGTGATACAGCCGAGGAAGCAGACGCCGAGCCAGTCCATGCTCCGGCGGCCGGCCGCGAGCGCGGCGGTCATGCCTTGCGCTGCGACCGCGACCAGCGACAACAGATGCAGCACGCTATCGCTCGGCGGCAAGCTCCACATCGCCTTGTTCCCTTCCCCATCGATGGAACCGACACGCACGGTTCCAAAATGAACAGGTTCCCGATTCCTCGCGCAAGGGCAACATGCGACGAAAGCACTAAGGAGGGCGGAACAGATTCTCGCATCTAGCGGTTGTCCAGCCGCAATAATCGAGGAGACAAAATCGATGGCTGACGACCGTTTTCCCAACGATCCGTATCGCCCGAATCTCGCCGATGATGAGTATGTCCGTGCGGCGCGACGGGATGCCGAGCTTCAGGCCGATCCCGAGCTTGGCGAAGGCCCCGCCTCCAGCGGCAAGGTAGCCTTGTTCGCAGTGGCGATCGCCTTGGTACTGGGTGCCGTGTTCTACGGACTGAACAACACGAGCACCGGCAACCAGGCCAGCAACACGCCGGCAACGCAGACCGCGCAGCAGGCTCCGCCTGCGAATCCGGCCGCGCCTTCCGGCATGCGCGACGTGACGCCGCGCAACAACACCGGACCCGGCGTGACCACGGGTGCTGCCCCGAGCAAGCCGGCGGCGCCAGATCCGGCCGCCCCGTCTGAGGGCGCGAAGTAACGACAACATGTGTCGTCGCCCGGCTTGACCGGGCGACCCAGTATTCCACCAGCGGCGGAGATTGAATCGAGAGGCCGCGGCGTACTGGATGGCCCGCTTACGCGGGGCATGACACCGAGAGCATGAGAGAGCGGCGGGACCTCACATCCCGCCGCTTTTCGTTTAGCTGAACATCTTGTTGAGTTCGCCGCCGGAATAGCCGGTGCCGAGCTCCGTAAAGGTCCCCTTCTCCGCCATCTCCTTCGCGGCGCGCATGAAGCCGCCCCAGGCGGCGCGGGCGAGCGAGCCGCCGACGCTGATGCGGCGCACGCCGAGGTCGGCGGCCTCCTGCAAGGACAGGCCGGACGCGCCGATCAGCAGGTTGAACGGCTTTGGTGCGACAGCCTTCACCACCGCGGCGATGTCCCCGCGCGTCTTCAGGCCCGGCGCGTAGAGGCAATCGGCGCCTGCCTCCACATAGGCCGTGAGCCGGTCGATGACGAGCTTGAGGTCGGTCACGCCCCACAGATACGCCTCGCACCGGCCGACCAGCAGCGTTCCGCTGTCGCCGATCGCCTTGCGCGAGGCCTTGATGCGCTCGACCGCCAGCGCGCGCTCGTAGAGCGGCTTGTCCTTGTCGCCGGTGGAATCCTCGATCGAGAGGCCGGCGACGCCGGTGCGCACACCGCGCTCGACATTGTCCGCGACCTTGTCCGGCTCGACGGCAAACCCGCCCTCGAAATCCGCATTCACGGGGATGTCGACGGCCGAGCACAATGCTGCCAGATGCTGACAGACGTCGTCGACCGTGACGTGGTTGTCGGCCTTGCCGATGGTCCAGGCAAAGCCCGCGCTCGATGAGGCCAGTGCCTTGAAACCGAGATGCTGCAACGCCTTGGCGCTGCCGACGTCGACCGGATTGGGCAGGATGAAGCAGCCGCTCTCGTGCATCGTCTTGAACGTCGCGCGCTTGTCAGCGGTTGTCACATGCATGTTTCTCTCCCTTGTTGGCCGCGCAGACATAAGCGCGCGCAAATGCAAACGCTAGTGCGCATCGTGCACGGCGCGGCTGTCCTTCGGCGCCTGCTCGCGATCATTCATGCCGTAGTCGCGGATGACGCTGGCGATGCGCAGGTGATAATCGGCAAAGATCTTCGCCCTGCCCTTCGCCTGCGTGCGCCGGTGCTCCATCGTGTTGCGCCACGCCTGAACCGCCGCCTCGTCCCGCCAGAACGACACCGACAGAATCTTGCCCTTCTCGGTCAGGCTTTCGAAGCGCTCGACCGAGATGAAGCCATCGATGGTTTGCAGGATCGGCTTCAGGTCGGCCGCGAGGTCGAAGTAGTCCTGGCGATGTTCCGGCTTGGGCCAGACTTCGAAAATCACGGCAATCATGGGCGTCTCCTATCGTTGATGGCCTATAATACCACCTTGCGCAGGAAGGTGCGCTCTTCCGCAAGGATGAATTTGTTCTCCTCGGCAAAATGGAAGTTGGCCATGCCGTCTGCGTCCTGCCGCAACCGGGCGCGATAGGCCTCATAGGCGGCCAGACTCTCGAAGGTGATCAGCGCAAACGCGATGTTGTTGGTGCCCTCATGCGGCATGAAATAGCCGATCAGGTCGCCGCCGCATTTCGGGATGATGGTGAGCCAGCGCTTCGAGTACTCCTCGAACTGCGCGCGCTTGAAGGGATCGAGCTGGTAGCGGATGAAGACGGTGACGGACATCGTGGGCTCCCTGATTTTTCATTGCGGCAAGCGCGAGCAACACCGTCGCCGCTGAAGCAACTAGATTGCTTCGCTTCGCTCGCAATGACGTGTTCGCAGGGACAGACTACGTCCTTGCCCCACCGCAATGCTTCGGCTACCATCGAAGCATGAAATCAGGTCCTGACATCGCCATGATTGCCTCGCTGGTCGGCGACCCCGCCCGCGCCAACATGCTCACCGCGCTGATGAACGGCCGCGCGCTCACCGCGAGCGAGCTGGCGCAGGAGGCCGGCATCACGCCGCAGACCGCGAGCTCGCATCTGGCCAAGCTCGAGGCCGGCGGGCTGATCGAGCCGGAGAAGCAGGGCCGCCACCGCTACTATCGCCTCACTGACGATGACGTCGCCGGCGTGCTCGAGGGACTTGCGGGGCTTGCCGCGCGCACCGGCCACATGCGCGTGCGCACCGGGCCGAAAGATCCGGCGCTGCGGCGCGCGCGGATCTGCTACGACCACCTCGCCGGCGATCTCGGCGTGCAGATGCTCGACAGTCTACGCACACGAAACCTGGTCAGGCAGAAGAAGCAGGACATCGAGCTGACGGCCGAGGGCGAGCGCTTCCTCGCAAAGCATTTGCAGATCTCGCCCGACATGCTCACCCATCCGCGCCGTCCGGTGTGCAAGGCCTGCCTGGACTGGAGCGAGCGGCGCCATCATCTCGCCGGCACGCTGGGCGCCGCCATGATGCAGCGTTTCGCCGAGCTGAAATGGGCCGCGCGCGACGCCGCGCCCGGCAGCCGCGTGGTGAACTTCACCCGTACCGGCGAGAAGCAGTTTGCGACGCTGTTCGGGACCGGGAAGGATTGATCACGCCAGGTGCGTGAGATCGCACGTTTGCGTGTGAACCACGGCTTCCGTCATGGCCGGGCTTGACCCGGCCGTCCACGCCTTTAGTGCAGTTCTCGCCGAACCACGTGGATGCCCGGGACAGGCCCGGGCATGACGGAGGTCGTGTCTCCCAGCTTCAACCATTACTCTGAGCCCTCCATGAGCTATATCCTTCGCGCGACTCTCGCCGCAGCCCTCCTCGCTTCCCCGTTCACGTCCGCCCACGCCGCCGACACCACCCCGCGCGAGCCCTATGGCATCGCGCTCGAAGGCTTTGCCTATCCGTATCCCGTGCATCTGCTGCCTGTCGTCAATGACGGCGAGCAGCTCAGCATGGCCTATATGGACGTCGCGCCCGAGCGGCCGAACGGCCGCACCGTCGTGCTGCTGCACGGGCGCAATTTTCCGTCGAGCTACTGGGCGCCCGTCATCAAGATGCTGAGCGAGGCAGGCTTCCGCGTCGTGGTGCCGGACCAGATCGGCTTCGGCAAATCCTCCAAGCCGCAAGGCGAATTGCACTTCGACACGCTGGCGCGCAACACCATTGCGCTGCTCGATCATCTCAAGATCGACAAAGCCGAGGTCGTCGCGCATTCGCTCGGCGGCATGCTGGGCGTGCGCATCGCCCGCGCCTATCCGGACCGCGTCGCCCATCTCGTGCTGACCGCACCGATCGGGCTGGAAGACTACCGTCTCTATGTGCCGCCGACGCCGACCGAGAAGATCATCGAGAGCGAGGACAAGCTCACACCCGACGGCTATCGCAAGCAGCTCCAGACCAACTACGCGATCAAGCTGCCGCCCGACGCGATCACGCCGTTCGTCGATGCCCGCTTCAACATCAAGGGCAGCCCGGACTATCCGCGCTGGCTGCGCGCCTACGTCAGCTCCGGCCAGATGATCTATCGCGAGCCGGTCGCGCACGAGGTCGCGTTGATCACCGAGCCGACGCTGTTCATCATGGGCGCCAACGATCACAACGCGCCGGGCCGTCCGAACGCGCCGGAGGCATTGCGCGCGAAAATGGGCCAGAACGCGGAGCTGGCGAAAGCGCTTGCGGCCAAGATGCCGAATGCGCGGGCCGAGGTGATCGCGGACACTGGCCACCTCGTCTTCCTGGAGGCGCCGGAGAAGTACAAGGAATTGGTGCTGGGCTTTCTCGGCCGCTAGAGCGTTTTCGAGCGAAGCGGATACCGGTTCGAGTCAAGAAAACGCGTCAGAACAAAGAACCTGGAGCCCCGTTCCGATTCCATCGGGACGGCGCTCCAGCGCCATTGCTGTCGCCGGAAGCCGCATGCGGAGAATGTTCATGCCGCATTCAGGTCATGATTGGCATGTTTGGATCGCGACGTGTCGGCACGTCCCCAAATTTAACGTGTCGAATCGTGTCTTTTGATTCATTGTGCGCCGCAAGCGCTCCAAAAACCTGCCCAAGGACAAGAGGAAGATCTCATGAAATACTTGTTTGCCGCCGTCATGCTCGCCAGCGCGGTCGTCGGTTTCAGCGAGGCGGCCAGCGCCGCCGGCGGCTGCGGCCCCGGCTGGTACCGCGGCGCCTATGGCGGCTGCCGCCCGATGCGCGGTGCGGTCGTTGTGCGGCCCGCCCCCGTGGTGGTTGCTCCGCCGGTCGTCGTCGTGCCCCGCGCCCGCGTCTGCCCGTATGGCTTCCGTTGGTGGGGTGGCCGGTGCCGCCCGATCTGATCTGACCTTTTCGTCTTGCGAGATGGCCGTGCGGCGAAAGCCTGCGCGGCCATTTTCGTTTTGAACGCCTAGCGTCGCATCCGCCAGCTCAGAATCAAAACGGGGACCGCAATCGCGATCCCCGTTCAAGGCCTGGCTTGTGCCGAGCTTACCAGTGGTGGCGGTGCCAGCGCCGGCGATGCCAACCCCAGTGGCGGTGGCGCCAGCCCCAATGGCGGTGGTGGCCATGCCAATGCACCAGCTCGGGCTTGAGCTGCGCGGTCTCCTCACTGGTGGTGACGGCGGGACGAGCGTCGGGATTGCCTTGCGGCGCGCGCGCGGGATCACCGAGCGGCTGCGGCGCCAACGGTGCAGCTTGTGCGGTCGCGGTCAACGTTGCGGCTCCAGCCGCGACGCCGAATGCAAGTTTCAAAAAGTTCCGACGCTCCATGACATGTCCTCTAGGCTATCGAGCAAGTGATGCAGAGGGAGTGTCGCGGTCACGACATGAACGAAAGCTGAATCGCATCTTCAGGTTCATGACATGGGTGTCAGGGACAAGCAGACTACGGCTACGTTCCAAACTCCTGCGCCAGCACCAGCGTCTCGCGCGTGCGCTTCACGTCGGGCCAGTCGCGATTGAAATCGGCGACGAGCTGCTTCAACGCATCGCCCTTGAGCATCGCAGCCAGCTTGGCCTCGTCATCGAACTGATACATCGCCTGATGCAGCGAGGGATCGTCCAGGCTCCAGAACCGCCAGGCCTTAGCTACGCCGAACGCCTTCACCGCGTCGGGCACATGCGCGGTCTCGTACCATGTGTCGAAGGCGGCGCGCTTGCTGGCGTCGGTGACGGTGGCGCGAACGACGAAGTAGGCAGCAGGCATGTGTTTCCTCCCGTTGTTTGGCCGCAGCATAGACGGTTATAGTGGCGGCAACAAAAAGCCCGCGCGACAGAACATTCGGATCGCGCCGACAAGGGAAGGAACGGCCATGCGCAGGATCATCACGGGCCTCGTTGCGATCACCTGCCTGTGGCCCACGGCCTCGCTCGCCGAAATCGTCCGCTTCGACATCCTCGCGCGCGATCCCGCCTTTGCCGGACGCAGCTTTGGCGATGTCGGCACCTATGAGCGCATCACCGCGCGCGCGACCTTCGCGCTCAACCCGTCCGACGATCGCAACGCCGTCATCACCGACCTCGCGCTCGCGCCGCGTAGCTCCGACGGCAAGGTGGCAGCCACCGCCGACGTCGTGATCCTGCGCCCTACCGATCCCACTCACGGCAACGGCACGCTGCTGCTCGAGGTGCCCAATCGCGGCCGCAAGCTGGCGCCGCAATTGTTCGACGATTCCGCTCAGCCCGGCGCCAACAATGCCGACAAGGCCGACGACGCCGGCATCGGCTTCCTGCACCGCCAGGGTTTTACGATGGTCTGGGTCGGCTGGCAGGGCGACATCCCCTCGAAGCCCGGCCAGATGGCGATGACGGCACCGGTGCTGAAGACCGTCACCGGGCCCGCGCGCGAAGAGATCGTCTTCGACAACACGACCAATCCCGCGCGCGCGACGCTGACCTGGCCGGCGACTGACGCCGCCGACCTCAAGGTCTCCGTGCGCGCCGCCTGGGCCGATGCGCGGCAGACGCCTTCCGGCCTCCTCGCAAAGCTCGTCGATCCTGTGACGGTGGAGATCACCCGGCCCGACGGTTTTGATGCCGGCGCGCTCTACGAGATCACCTACACCGCGCGCGATCCTGTGCCGCTCGGCATGGGCTATGCCGCCGTGCGCGACGTCGTCAGCTTCCTCCGCCACGACGAGACGCAGGCGAACCCGCTGCTGAACGGCCTGCATCCCTCGGTCAGCCGCGCCATCGGCTTCGGCGTGTCGCAATCCGGCCGCTTCCTGCGCGACTTCCTCTATCTCGGCTTCAACGAGGACCTCTCGGGGCGCACCGTGTTCGACGGATTGATGCCGCATGTCGCGGGCACGCGGCGGATGGCGACCAATGTCCGCTTCGGCCAGCCCGGCCGCAACCCGCGCCATCCGCAGGATCCGGCGTGGCAGGCCGATCTGTTCCCCTTCACCTATGCGAGCCTGAGCGATCCCTATTCCGGCAAGACCGACGGCCTGCTTCGCCGCTGCGCGCTCTCGGCGACGTGCCCGAAGGTGATGCAGACCGACAGCGAGCACGAATGGTGGGCCTCGCACGCCTCGCTGCTCGTCACCGACCTCGCCGGCAACCACCTCGACCTTCCCGACAACGTCCGCGCCTACATGATCTCAGGCACGCCGCATTTCGCCGAAGCCTCCGACGTGATGCGCAAGGGCGTGCCGGCGATGTCGCTGCCGCAAAACCCGATGCATGCGGGCGGGCCTATGCGCGCCCTCCTCACCGACCTCAACGCCTGGATCAGCGACGGCACAAAGCCACCCGCAAGCCGCGTCCCCATGCGCGCCCACGGCACGCTGGTCGCGGCGCAAGGCGCAGTGCCGATGGATATCCCCGGCCTGCCCTATGCCGGCATCCACACGCTCGCCGCCTTCTCCGACCAGAGCGTGCTGCCGCCCAAGGAGATCGGCCGCTATCCCGTGTTCGTGCCGAAGGCGGACAATGACGGCATGGCCATCGCAGGTATCCGCCAGCTTGCGCTCGCGGTGCCGCGCGCGACCTACACCGCATGGAATCCGCGCGCGCAGGGTTTTGGCCCGACGGCGCTCTATCCGTTGCAAGGCGCGGTGGTTCCGTTCGCACCGACCGAGGCCGCGCGGAAGGAAGTGCACGATCCCAGGCTGTCGATCGCGGAGCGATATGCGGATGACGGGGCGTATGCGGCGGCGGTCCGGCGCGAGGCGGCGCGGCAGGTGGCGGAGCGGATTCTGCTGCCGGAGGATGCAGAGCGCGCGGTCGAGGCCGCGAAGCAAGGTAGGCTTGCGAAGCTCGGGCAGTGAGCGAAGCCCAGTGGCCCCGTAGGGTGGGCAAAGCGGAGCGTGCCCACCACTTCTGTCGTCGGCCAAAAGATGGTGGGCACGGCGCAAGCGCGCCTTTGCCCACCCTACGGTCGCTGCCCGCGGAGAAAAAAAGTCTCACGCTGTCGGAACGCCCGCCCTTCATCCGTCCTATGCCCAGACAGTAGGGAGACACCGCATGGCCAACCTCACTCTCACCACCTTCGACTGGGTTCCCGAGATGCCGCGCGGTTTTGTGCGCGACCTTCGTGTGCGCTGGGCGCTCGAAGAGGCCGCGTTGCCCTATCGCGTCGCGAGTGTACCGTTCGGCCCGCGGGACGCCGCGCATTTCGCGCACCAGCCGTTCGGCCAGGTGCCGTGGCTGACCGACGACGACCTCTCGATCTTCGAGAGCGGCGCGATCCTGCTGCATCTGGGTGAGCTCAGCGCCAAGCTGATGCCCACCGATCCGCGCGGCCGCAGCGACACGGTCGAATGGGTGTTCGCGGCACTCAATTCGGTGGAGATGCCAGCCCTGCCCTGGACGATGTTCAAGTTCACCGGCAGCGACGATGGCTCACCTGCCGTGAAGTTCGTCGACGACTTCCTAAAACTCCGGCTCAAGCACATGGAGACGGTGCTTGCCGACCACGAATGGCTGGCGGGGTCCTTTTCCGTCGCCGACATCCTGATGTCGGACGTGCTGCGGGTCGTCGATAAGTTCGACGGGCTGACGGACAGTCCTGCCTGCCGCGACTACGTCGCGCGCGCCACGGGCCGTCCGGCGTTCGCAAAAGCCCACGCCGATCAGATGACGCATTTCGCTGCGGCGGATGCCAAACGTAAGGCGGATTAGCGCAAGCGTAATCCGCCAACGCACGTCAACAAGGATGGTGGGTTACGCCGCGCGAACTGCGCTTCGCGCGGTCGCGGGGGCTAACCGGCCTTACGAATTTCGCCTCACACCAACTTCATCGGCGCATCCTCAACTACCCGCAGGTCGATCCTGCCGATCAGTTGCGCGCGAAGCGCCTCCGCAGCACCGATGGCGCTCTCGGTTTGCTGCAACGTGCTGATGTTCGAACCGAGCGACACAATCCCACCCAACACCAATGCGATCGATCCGAGCGCCGCGGTCAGACCTGTCCCAAACAAGCCGAGGATCGTGATCAACAATAGCGCCGCACCACCGCCGATGGCGATCTTCGACGCCAGGATGTACTTCCGGCACCGCTCGGCGATCTCGGCCAGCGCCTCGATCCGCGCTTCGATGTCCGAAATCTCGTCGGTCAGATCGTCTTCGGTCATTTGGATCGAGATTGCCAAATCAGAAGAAACCAGTCGTCCGCATGAGCGCAGCGACATGCGGGACTAAGGCAAGACCCCGGATTTCGCTACGCTCCATCCGGGCTACGAGGCCTCACAACGGCAAATTGTCGTGCTTCTTCGCCGGCGTCTCCACCTTCTTGTCCTTCAGCATCGCCAGCGCCCGCGCGATCCGCTTGCGGGTCGAGTGCGGCATGATGACGTCGTCGATGTAGCCGCGCTCGGCTGCGATGAACGGCGACAGGAAACGGTCTTCGTATTCCTTGGTGCGCGCGGCGATCTTGTCGGGGTCGCCGATGTCTGCGCGGAAGATGATCTCGACCGCGCCCTTGGCGCCCATCACGGCGATCTGGGCGGTCGGCCAGGCGTAGTTCATGTCGGCGCCGATCTCCTTGGAGGCCATGACGTCGAAGGCGCCGCCATAGGCCTTGCGGGTGATGATCGTCACCAGCGGCACCGTGCACTGCGAATATGCGAACAGCAGCTTGGCGCCATGCTTGATCAGGCCGCCATATTCCTGCGCGGTGCCCGGCAGGAAGCCCGGCACGTCGACGAAGGTGACGATCGGGATGTTGAAGGCGTCGCAGAAACGGACGAAGCGCGCGGCCTTGCGCGAAGCGTCGGAGTCGAGCACGCCGGCCAGCACCATCGGCTGGTTGGCGACGAAGCCGACGGTGCGGCCCGCAATGCGGCCAAAGCCGGTGACGATGTTCTTGGCGAAGGCATCCGCGATCTCGAAGAAATCGCCCTCGTCCACGACCTTCAGGATCAGCTCCTTCATGTCGTAGGGCTTGTTTGGATTGTCGGGGATCAGCGTGTCCAGGGACATGTCGACCCGGCCGATGTCGTCAAAGCTCGGCCATTCCGGCACGCCGTCGGTGTTGTTGGACGGCAGGAAGTCGATCAGGCGACGCATCTGCAAGAGCGTCTCCACGTCGTTCTCGAAGGCGCCGTCCGCGATCGAGGAGCGCGTGGCGTGCACCGAGGCGCCGCCGAGCTCTTCCGCCGTGACGACCTCGTTGGTGACGGTCTTCACCACGTCGGGGCCGGTGACGAACATGTAGCTGGTGTTCTTCACCATGAAGATGAAGTCGGTCATCGCCGGCGAATAGACGTCGCCGCCGGCGCAGGGGCCCATGATGACGGAGATCTGCGGGATCACGCCCGAGGCAAGCACGTTGCGGCGGAACACATAGGAATAGCCGGCGAGCGCGGCGACGCCTTCCTGGATGCGGGCGCCGCCCGCGTCATAGAGGCCGATGATGGGCGCCCGCGCCTTCATCGCCATGTCCTGGAGTTTCGTGATCTTCAGCGCATGGGTCTCCGACAGCGAGCCGCCGAACACCGTGAAGTCTTTCGCGAAGACAAACGTCTTGCGGCCGTTAACGGTGCCCCAACCGGTGACGACGCCGTCGCCGGGGATCTTGTTCTTCTCCATGCCGAACTCGGTGGAGCGGTGTTCGACGAACATGTCGAACTCCTCGAACGATCCCTTGTCGAGCAGGAGCTCGATGCGCTCGCGCGCGGTCAGCTTGCCGCGGGCGTGCTGCGCCTCGATGCGCTTCTCCCCGCCGCCGAGCTTTGCGCCGGCGCGACGATCTTCAAGGGCGTCCAGGATATTCTTCATTTGCTCCCGCCAGTTCTTAGCCTAAATGCGATTGCCGGGGGTTCTAACACGGCATTTTGCGGGCCGGGAAGCCGCTTTCGGCGCCGCAGGGCTGCCTTGCCGCAGCGCCAAAGCGCAAGGAATTACAAAGTTTTGCCTGGGAGACAACGATGAATGAAGCAACGGCCGAGACCGGCGCGGCGACCGGCGGCGTCAAGATCCTGCTGCGGCTGGAAGGCCTGACCCTGTTTACGGGCATGGTGATGCTCTACGCCTCCTGGGGCGGCTCGTGGCTGGTGTTCGGCCTGCTCTTCTTCGTCCCCGATCTGAGCTTCCTGGCGTACCTGGCCGACGCCAGATTCGGGGCGCTGGTCTACAATGCCGCCCACAGCTACATGGCGCCGGTGGCGCTGCTGACGCTGGGCTTCGGCTTCGCCTCGCCGCTCACGCTGTCCATCGCCATGATCTGGCTCGCCCATATCGGCATCGACCGGGCGCTCGGCTACGGCCTGAAATATTCGGCCGGGTTCGGCTTCACCCATCTCGGGCGGATCGGCCGCCAGAAAGACGCCTGAGGGGATTGCCGTCGTTTTGTCGGCCCCCACCGGTTGACCGGGCCGGCCGATTCAGGCTTGCTCCCTTCACGATCAGGCGCCGAATGTTGCGTGAGCTCAGTCGGTACGGCGGCGGTCACCACGTCTGGCTGCAAGCATCACCCATGTCCGCCACGGTCGTCCCTCTGCCGCCGAACTCATCGTCCGAAACCACCGACTTCCTGCGGCGGATGGCCAGCATGGTGTCGGGGCGCAACGGCGAGATGCTGCTGCGCGCGGCCGCGCTGATCGAATCACTCAAGCAACGGGCGATGTCGGCCGAACGGCTGTTTCACGAGCAACAGGAAGAGAACAAGCGCCTTGTAGACCTGCGCGAGGCGACCGCGCTCGCCTCCGAAGCCATGGTCAGCCAGATCGCGGCGCTGACGACCCAGCTCGCCGAGGTGACCGCGGCCGCGGCGGCCGAGCGCGCCGCGTTCGACGCCGAACGCGGCAAGCTGCTCGGCCTGATGCAGCATGCGGAAAGCCATATCGGCAAGCTCACCACCGAGCTCGAGACGTTGCGCGCCTCAGTCGACAGCTTCAACGACACCGTGGTCTCGGTGCCGCTCGAGGTGCTGCGTCTGGCACGCACCCAGTTCGATGTCCTCTCCGCCGGCTTTGCACGCAAGGGCGACGTGATCTCGCAGGCGATGAGCGAGATCGGCGGCTTTGCGATCGACGAGGCGCTGATGAAGAAGACGGCCGATAAGGCCTGAGGCATTTGAGGTCGTCATGCCCGGGCTTGTCCCGGGCATCCACGCTCTTTGGTGGTCCATCGAGAAGGTCGTGGATGGCCGGGACAAGCCCGGCCATGACGCTGAAGCTGATGGTCCCGCGACAAATTGACAGCGCGCAGGCCTGTTGTTCTACTCCCTGAAAATCACAAGGGAGGACTTGATGCCGACGGCATTCCGCGTCGCTGCCACGCTCATCGCGCTCGGCGTTTCAACCGTGCTCGCCAACGCGCAATCCCTGCCGAAGCAAGTCGCCACCCGCGCCGAGATCTACCCGATCCCCTCGCTCACCCTCTCCGACCAGCAATTCCTCAGCGGCGATGCGGTGGCCGGCAAGCCGGTGACGGTCGCGGGCGAATTCCGCGTCGCGCAGGGCACCGGCAAACTTCCCGTCGTGGTGCTGATGCACGGCTCGAGCGGCGTCGGCGCCACGACCGAGGCCTGGGTGCACGCTTTCAACGCCATGGGCATCTCGACCTTCGTGATCGACGGTTTTACGGGCCGCGGGCTGACGGTGGTGGGGCCGAACCAGGCCCTGCTCGGCCGCCTCAACCTGATCGTCGACATTTACCGCTCACTGGAGATTCTGGCGAAGCATCCCCGCGTCGATCCCGACCGCATCGTGCTGATGGGCTTCTCGCGCGGCGGACAGGCGACGCTCTATGCGAGCCTCGATCGCTTCAACAAGCTCTGGAACAAGTCCGGCGTGCAGTTCGCGGCTTACATTCCCTTCTATCCGGATTGCTCGACGACGTATCAAAGCGACGGCGACGTCGCCACACGCCCGATCCGCATCTTCCATGGCACGCCCGACGACTACAATCCCGTGACGAGCTGCAAGGCGTTCGTCGGACGGCTCAAGACGGCCGGGCGCGATGTGGTGCTGACCGAATACCCCGACAGCGCGCACGGCTTCGACAGCGGCCTGCTCGGCGTCAACACCGTTGCGGTGTCGGCCAACGCGCAGACCGTGCGCAACTGCCATATCAAGGAGGGCGACGGCGGCGTGCTGATGAACGGCGATACCAACGCGCCCTTCACCTACAAGGATGCCTGCGTCGAGCTCAATCCGCATGTCGGCGGCAACCCCGCGACCGCCGCGGAGTCGCGGAAAGCGGTGGTGGAGTTCTTGCAGGCGCTGTTCAAGCTGGGCTGAGACTGCTCAGCTTGCGCCGATGCCGTAGGGTGGGCAAAGCGACTTGTCCGCCGTAGCTCGAAGAGCGAAGGCGGAAGCGTGCCCACCGACTATAGATCACGTATGGAGAGATGGTGGGCACGGCGCTGCGCGCCTTTGCCCACCCTACGATATCGCAATTTGTCGCGAGCTCCTCGCGACGACGAGCCCTTACGGCTCGCCCGGCTTGAACGGCTCCTGCTTGTCCGGCGGCACCGTCTCTTCGGCCATCGCCAGCAGCATCGCGACCATCACGTAATTGCCGGCAACCGCGGTAAGATCGACGATCTGCTGATCGTTGAACACCTTCTTCGCCCGCGTGTAGGTCTCGTCGGAAACCTTCTTGGTGGTGGTGATCTCGGTGACGAAGTCGTAGACCACGGCCTCGTCCTCGGCCATTTTCGACGGCCGCTTGTTGGCCTTCAGCTCCGCGATGATATCCGGCGACAGGCCCGCCTTGGCCGCCAGCGGCGCGTGCGCGAACCATTCCACCTGCGAGCGCCACTGCCGCCCGATGATCAGGATCGCGAACTCGTTCAGCTTGGTCGGGACCGAGGTTTCCCAGCGCAGATAGTAGAACAGGTCGAACAGTCGCTGGCCGAGCACCGGGCTGCGGATCATCGGATTGTAGGGCCCGCCGATGCCGACGCTCGACACCTTCATGATCTGCTCGCCGAGCGGCTTCTGCTTGGCGTCGAGCTGGTCCATGGTGAGCTGCGGAAAGCGCGGCTCCTTGCTGGTGGCGGGTGCGGCAAACATCGTGGCTGCGAGCCAGCCGCCGACGGCGGCCAACGTGAGCGACGACAGCCAGAGTGGCGTTGAACTCATTTTATCCTCCCGACCTTTTCTTTTCTTTGGTCGGAAGGATGCTAGCAGGTTCGTACGCGCCAGCTAGATCGCGCCGATCTCGGCAAGGCAGGCTTGCGTCAACGGCATGCGCTCGCCGACGAGACGCGGCTCCTTGCAGTCCATGTTGAGCGCGAACACGGTGTGCGCCTCGCCCTTCTCGGCCCAGCCGACCATCCAGCCAAGCGACGGTTCGCCGCGCTCGGCGCCGAGTAAGCCGGATTTGGCGCGGATGACGCTGTCGCCGACCTTGGTCACCGGCAGGATGTCGGCGACGAGGTCCTGGCTGCGCTTGCTGATCGGCAGCGCGCGGCGGCGCAGCCGGTCGACGAAATCGATCTGCTCGACCGGGTCGATGCGCAAATTGCCGGTGAGCCAGAACTGGTCGATGCCGCCGCCGATATCGCGATTGCCGTAGTCGAACATGTCGACATACTTTTGCATCCGCTCTTGCCCGATCCGGCGCGCGATCTCCTGATAGACCGGCACGGCGCTGACCGCGATGGCACTGCGCATCGTGTGGTCCTTGTTCCAGGCCTCGATCGGCCGCTTCACGCCGTCCCAGGGGAACACGTCCTTGTCGGGATCGGTGACGACGCCGGTCTCCAGCGCAATCAGCGAGTTCGGGATCTTGAAGGTCGAGGCCGGCAGCTTCGCTTCGCCGGAACGTTCCTTGTCGCTGGCGACGATCAGATAGTCCTCGACCTTGTAGCCGACGAAGGTGCCTGATGTGCCGAGGTCGGTGAAGCGCTTTGCGAGGCTGTCGCGGATCTCGTTGCGCGGCGGCGCGACGTGGCCGAACGCGCGCTGCGGCATGGTGGCGGCTGCGGCGAGAAGGCCGAGCGTGGAACGGCGGGTCAGCACGAGCAGTATCCGTTGAGCAATGAAGATGGCCGCGACCATGCAGCCGCTATCGTGGTGAAACGATGACAGGTTATTTCCTGAGCATGATCTTGTCGGAAAACCGCTGCACGCTTTTCCGGATCATGCTCTACCGCCCCCGGCCCGACAGCCGCAGCACGAACACCAGCACTTCGGCGACGGCCTTGTAGAGGTCGGGCGGGATCTCCTCGCCGAGCTCGACCTTGGACAGCGCGCCGGCCAAGATCTCGTTCTCTTCGATCGGAATGTCGTTGGCTTTGGCGATCTCGACGATCTTTTCGCCGATCGTGCCCTTGCCCTTGGCGACGACGACAGGCGCGTTGCTGCCCTTCTCGTAATGCAGCGCAATGGCGAGCTTGGATGGATCGCTCATGTGGCGCGATCCAGGAAGTGGCCGGCGCGGGCCGGTGCCGGCTGCGGCGGTGTGCCGTCGCGCACCAGGATGTCGCCGGGCTTGAGCTCGGCGCGCGTCAGGGCCTGGTTGAGCTCGCCGATGCCGGCGCGGAGCTGCTGCGCGGTCGCCGGCCGCTCCGCCCACATCCGCACAAAGGTCTTGTCGCCGTTGAGCGTGATCAGGGCATGCACGGGGCCGGCCGGCTCGACATTGAGCGTGAAGCGCGCGCGCCAGGCGCGCTTGGCGGGATCAGAGGACTCATTGCCGCCATCGCGCGAGATCTCGAATTGCGCCATCGCGGTGCCCTGCGGGGTCGCAAAGGGAATCTCGAAATTCCATTGCGGCACGGCCGGGCCGATGCGATGGCCGGAGGCATCGGTGCGATCAGGCAGCGAAGCGACCTGGAGCAGCGTTTGACGCGCGATCGCGGCATCGGTGTCGTCGAGCAGGCGGTGCACCGTTGCGGAGAGCGGCGTATCCGGCGCGAGCGATGGCGAGGCGATCCCCTGCGGCGCCGGCAGCGCGCCGCGGAACGGCGGCGGTGTCGCGCGCGCCGCGGCCTCGAAGAGATGGCCGTCGGGCACGGCCTTGTTGGAGCCCGGCACGTTGCCGATCAGGCGCGGCAGGTTTTGCGTGACCTCCTGCAGGAGGGTCGCGGCAAGGCCGGCGGACATGGTTCGCGGCATCGCGGCCTGCGGAGCGCCGCCGGCGATGTCGGCGAGTACAGCGGCTGGGAGATTGGCGCTGCGCGGCATCTGCGGCTGTTGGGCCATATCGAGCTCGGTTGACGGCGATGCGGCCTGACCCGGCACGGCGGCGACCTGCGGTTTCCCCGCCGTAGCGATCGCGGCGCCTTGCGCCCGTGGCGCGGCGGTCTCGAGCGTGGCCAATGTCTGGCGCAGCACCAGCAGCGCGGCCTTCAGGTCCGGCATTGTGCCGGAGGACGGCGTTGTGCCTGCGGCCAATGACGCCTCGAGAAACAGACCGGACTTCTGGAAGGCGGATTCGATATCACCGCCATCGAGCCCAGTGTTGAGCGGCGTCTGCTGCGCCAACACGTCCAGCACCGCCTGCTTCAGTCCCGCCGGCAGATCGCTGCCGGTGACGACGGAGGCGAGATTGGCGAACAGCGGCGCCTGGCTGCCCTGTTTTGTTACCGCCTCGGCCGAAGCCACGGTGACGGCGACCTGCTCCGATGGCGTCAGCGTGTTGCGTGCGGTGGTCGCAGATGGCGCCAGCGACGGGCTGTCCACGAGCGACGCCGCGCGCGGCGTCAGCGTGATCTGGTCCGCCGTCGCCTCGCCTGCCCCGTTCATGATGGCGAGCCTGATGGTGCCGTCGTTCTGCGACACTGCGAGCTGGAGATTTTGCCCCGGTGTCAGCGACACCTCGGACATCACATCCATCGACAGATTGGCGATCGCGATCCGCACCAGATTGTCGGCCATCACGCTGACGACCCTTGCGTCCACGACGCTGCCGGCCTGGAGCACAAGATCGGGCGTCGCCGCATCAGCCACGGGGCTGGCGGCACCGACGGGAACGATCGAGCTTATCGGCGTTGGCATTTCAGGGGTCCGGGGAACGCTGGCCCCACCCTAAGGCCGCCCTCGTAAACCTCTCGTTAAGGACCTTCGTCCGCTTGCGGCTTCACGGCCGCCAGCACCGCCACGGCGGCCTCAAAATCCTTCAGGCGAGCGGCGCGGCGGCCAGCCGCCTCCTCGTCCACGCCCCATTTCTCGGCGTTCCAGTCCTCGTCGACATGGGCGGCGGCCCAGACCTGGCCGGCATCGCACACGCCATGGGCGAGCGCCAGCGCCAGCAGCGCCGAACCGGTCAGGGTCGTGACCACATGGAGCGCCGCGATCGACCAGGGATCACCGGGGAGCGCGGCGCGGGCGGCCTGAACGGCCTCGTCCGGCTGCTTCACATGCATGATGCCCTCGGACAGGATGAAATGCGCGCCCAGGGTCTCCGCGGCCCAGAACAGCACGGGGTCCCAATGCGTGGCCTCGCGGGCGACCAGCCCTTCGGGGTGGCCGGCGCGATAGAACAGCAGGTCGGTCTCGAAGTATTTTGCAAGGTCGTCGCTGACGAGCTCGACGCGATCGATGACACCCTCGACGACGCTGTTGGCGATCCGCGTCAGCGGCATGGTCACGGGATCGATCGTCTCGCCCTGGGCCGCCCATTCCGCGGCCACGGCATCGGCCAGCGCGCGCGACGGGATCACCACCTGGCGGGCCGATGGCGTGCGGATCGGCCTGCCGTCCAGCGTGATGGCGAAACCGCCCTCGGCCTCGGCCAGGCCCGCCTCCTTGTAGAAGCGCTTGCGCCGCGGCGTACGCGCGGCCTGGCGCACCGCCTCCTGCGGATCGAGCGGGGACCGCCCCGCAACCTCATCGAACAATTCGCGCATCTCGTTTCGGCCCCGGTCTCTGGATGCTAGGCTTGTAAGCCAAGACCGGCGGCTGATAAAGCGAGCGGCAACGCATGAGGGAACTTGCGGGCATTGCGGCCCTGCTCGCCGGGCTCTGGCCGGCCGCGGCGGACGCCGGTTTCCGCTCCCCGGAATCGCTGGTCCGCAATGTCTACGCGCATTACGGCGATGGCGCGCCGGAACTGTCAAAAGGCCTGCCGCGCGATGCCGCCTCCGCCCGGCAATTCTTCGACCCCAGCCTGCGCAGGGCCTGGAGCGCACCGAGGGTCGAGCCCTACGACTTCCTGGTGCAGAGCCCGAACTGGAAGCTCGGCCCGGTCGCGATCACGGTCGTTCGCAGGCAATACGACAAGACCTATGTCGCAGCGAATTTCGACAATCGCGGGCGAAAGGTCACGCTGAACTTCGTCCTGGTCAACGGACCCGAAGGCTGGCTGATCACGGATGTCGAAAGCCCGCACGACAGTCTGCGGATGTTTCTGGAGCAGTTTCGGAAGTGAGGGGGTGGGACAGTTCGACTCACAGCTGTCATGCCCCGCGAAGGCGGGGCATCCAGTACGCCGCGGCCCATCGATTCAACCGCAGCCCGTCTCGGAGTACTGGATCGCCCGCCCCAGTGCGCAATTGCGCACAAGGCGGGCGATGACACCGGAGAATGTGGCTTACTCGGTCGCGCAACTGCCGCAGCCGGCACGTCCAATCCCTACTCTTCCGGCGCGTTCTCGATCGGATCAAACCGGCTCGCATCCAGCCCGAGCAGATTCCACGACTGCTGCATGTGCGGCGGCAATGGCGCGGTGGCATCGATCACGCCGCCGCGGGGATGCGGAATGACGATGCGGCGCGCAAGCAGATGCAACCGGTTTTGCAGGCCGCCCGGCAGCTGCCAGTTCTCGATGTTGAAATATTTGGGATCGCCGACGATGGGGTGGCCGATATGCTCCATGTGGGCGCGCAGCTGATGGGTGCGGCCGGTCACCGGCTTCAGCGACACCCAGGTCAGCTTGTTGCCGGCGGTCTCGACCACCGCATAATACGTCACCGCGTGGCTGGCACCTTCGTCGCCATGCTGGGCGATGCGCATGATGGTGTCGTCCTCGCTCTCTTCCTTCGCGAGGAAGGTCGAGATGCGGCCCTGCTTCGGCTTCGGCAGACCCGGCACCAGCGCCCAATAGGTTTTTCGCGCGGACCGCGAACGGAACGCGCCGGTCAGATGCGAGGCGGCAAACCGCGTCTTGGCGATCAGGAGACAACCCGAGGTCTCCCGGTCGATGCGGTGCACCAGGCGCGGCTTCTGGCCCTTGGAATCGCGCATCACCTCCAGCATCTGGTCGATGTGCCGTGTCATGCCCGAGCCACCCTGCACGGCGAGGCCGAGAGGCTTGTTCAGGACGAGGACGTCGTCGTCCTCGTAGATCGTCATCTCTTTCAGCGCCTGAAGCGTCTTTTGGGCGCCTTCCGACAGCTCACCGGCGGCCTTCGGCGTGTCGAGCTTCAACGGCGGAATGCGGACGCTCTGGCCCTCCTCCAGCCGGTCCTTGCTGTCGACACGCTTGCCATCGACGCGCAGCTCGCCTTTGCGGACGACGCGCTGGATGTGGGAGAACGACAGGCCGGGAAAGCGCGCTTCCAGGAAACGATCGACGCGCATGTTGTTCTCGTCAGCCGTCACCTTGACGGTCTGCACCTTGGTCGGCAGCAGCGCCTCGACGGGCTTTGCCTGCGCCGACGCTTCGGGCGCAGCCTTGGGCGGCCGCCGCTCAGCACGCTCCGCCGCAAAGCGCGGCGGCTTCGCACCCGGCTTGCCACCCAGCCGTGGTCCCGCCTTCTTCGCAGTGCGCGCCTTGAACGGACGCGAATCGTCGCGCTCGTCACGCGAGCGGGGCTTTGGGTTCATTCTCTTGATGCGGCGGCTCATGGTTGCCTGCGTACCCTAAAAGCCGGCTCCCGTCACGGCGAAATGGCCGTTTCTAGCGCGAGCCTCCCCGCTCCTTCCGCAGCTTGGCCCAGTAATCCAGCCGCTTGCGGATCTCGCGCTCAAAACCGCGCTCGGGCGGGTCGTAGAAGGTCTGGCGGCCCAGGGCTTCCGGAAAGTAGTCCTGGCCGGAGAAGGCGTCGGGGGCGTCGTGGTCGTATTCGTAGGCCGCGCCGTAGCCTTCGGACTTCATCAGCTTGGTCGGGGAATTGAGGATGTGCTTTGGCGGTAGCAGCGAGCCGGCCTGTTTTGCGACCTGCATCGCGGCCTTGAAAGCCGTGTAGACGGCATTCGATTTCGGCGCGGTGGCGAGATAGACGACGGCTTGCGCGATCGCGAGTTCGCCCTCGGGATGGCCGAGGAAGTCGAAGGCGTCCTTGGCCGCGTTGGCAATGACGAGCGCCTGCGGATCGGCAAGGCCGATGTCCTCGACCGCCATGCGTACGACGCGGCGGGCCAGGAACAGCGGGTCCTCGCCGGCATCGAGCATGCGCGCGAGGTAATACAGCGCGGCGTCGGGATCGGAGCCCCGCACCGACTTATGCAGCGCAGAGATCAGGTTGTAGTGACCGTCGGCCGACTTGTCGTAGATCGGCGCGCGGCGCTGCAGGATCTCCTGCAACTGCGCCGCGTTGAAAATCTCGTCCGCCCGCGCCGAACGCCAGACCTCCTCGACAAGCGTCAGCGAGGCCCGGCCGTCGCCGTCGGCCATGCGCACCAGCACGGCGCGCGCCTCGTCATCGAGCGGCAGCTTGCGGCCCTCGACCTCTTCGGCATGCGCGAACAGTTTTTCGATCGCGGCGGCATCGAGCGAGCGAAACACCAGCACGCGCGCACGAGAGAGCAACGCCGCGTTGAGCTCGAAGGACGGGTTTTCGGTGGTCGCGCCGACCATCACGACGGTGCCGTCCTCCATCACCGGCAGAAACGAATCCTGCTGGGCGCGATTGAAGCGATGCACCTCGTCGACGAACAGCAGCGTGCCCTTGCCCATCTCGCGGCGGGCGCGCGCGGCATCGAACGCCTTCTTCAGATCGGCAACGCCGGAGAACACCGCGGAGATCTGCTCGAAGTGCAGATCCGTCGCATCCGCCAGCAGCCGCGCCACCGTGGTCTTGCCGGTGCCGGGCGGTCCCCAGAACACCAGCGAGCCGAGCGTGCGCGTCTCCAGCATGCGCGTCAGCGCACCGTCGGGACCGAGGATATGGTCCTGGCCAACGACCTCCGACAGCGCGCGCGGGCGCAGTCGGTCCGGCAGCGGATGCGGAGCCTCGTGGTCGAGCCCCGCCGCGGCGAACAGAGTTGGCGTCTCCTGTGGTCGCTTCGGGCTCATCCGCCCAGCGTGACGTTGATCTGCTGGCCGCCACGCACCAGCGTGATGCGCCAGATCCGCGGCCGTTCGCCCGCTGCCTTCTCGAGGTCGGCGGTCCTGCCGATCTTCTGGTTGTTGACGGCGAGGATGATGTCGCCCTTCTGGAAGCCGACATTCGCAGCCGCGCTGTCGCCCCCGAGATCGGTGATCACGACGCCTTCCGTATCGGCGTCCAGATGCAGCTCGTCGGCAACGGCCGGCGTGATGGTCGAGACCTTCGCGCCCTGGAACGGCGAGCGCGCGGTGACGACGAGTTCGTTGCGGCCGGAGTCCGGTGCGGTCTCGAGCGCGATCGTGACCTTGAGCGGCTTGCCGCCGCGCTGCACGTCGATCTGCGCGGTGCCGCCGAGCGGACGCGTGGCAAAGCGGTAGTCGAAGGCGTTGGGATCATCCACGGTCTGGCCGTCGATCCCGGTGATGAGATCGGAGGATTTCAGGCCGGCCTTGGCCGCGGGGCCGGTCGAGACCACGCTTGCGACCAGCGCGCCGGTCGGCGAACGCAGGCCGAGGCTCTCGGCGATCTCGGGCGTCACCGCCTGCAGTTTCGCGCCGAGCCACGGCCGCTTCACCGCCTTGCCGCCGCTCTTGGCGGAGGCGACGACGACGCGCACCATGTTGGCGGGAATCGCAAAACCGATGCCTTGCGAGCCGCCGGAGCGCGAATAGATCGCGGTATTGATGCCGGCGAGCTTTCCGCTCATGTCGACCAGCGCGCCGCCGGAATTGCCGGGATTGATGGCCGCATCAGTCTGGATGAAGAACTGGTAGTCGGTGATGCCGACCTGGGTGCGCGCGAGCGCCGAGATGATGCCGTGGGTCACGGTCTGGCCGACGCCGAAGGGATTGCCGATCGCGAGCACGATGTCGCCAACCAGCAGCTCGTCGGAATTGGTGAAGTCGAGGGTCGGAAACTTCTCCTTGGTGTCCTTCAGGCGCAGCACGGCGAGATCGGTGCGCGGATCCTTCAGCAGGATTTCGGCCTCGAACTCCCGCTTGTCCGACAGCGATACTTTCACCTGGTCCGCGCCCTCGATGACGTGGACGTTGGTGACGACGAGGCCGGAGGCATCGACGATGACACCGGAGCCGAGCGAGCGCTGCATCTGCTCGGGCTGCTGACCCGGCACGCCGAAGAAGCGGCGGAAGATCGGGTCGTCCAGCAGCGGATTGCGGTTCTGCACCACCTTGGCGGCGTAGACGTTGACGACGGCCGGCTGCACCCGCTGCACGATTGGCGCATAGGACAGCCGCAGTTCGGCGGGCGAGGACGGGACACGGCGGTCCTGCGCGGCGGCCGGATTGAGGTGGGCTGAAAACGCTATGCACAATGCCGTGATGACGGCGGTCCGGGTCGATCGAAACATTCCTACCTCTCGGAAAAGACGCCGGAATATAGGCGCGTTCGCCCGCCAATAGAAGGGCGCCAGGCGGCATTATTGAGCCCCCCTTCCCGGTGTGTCCGGCGTGCAAGTCCTGCGTGCGAAATGACAATTTACCTGGGCGGTGGATTGGCATGATGCGCGTCATCCAGCATTGTGGTGGGCGAGCGGATTCGGTTGCGGCGAATTGGCATCAGTGGGAACCGCGCAACCGGGCGCAGCGTCGCGGGGCAGTCATCGTTCAGACCTAGGCTCTCCCGTTACGACTTGGGGAAGTTCGTCAAACGATGGAGTCATGATGTGAGCAGGACAAGACTTGCAGCCACCGCGATTGGTCTCGCCGGTGCGCTGGCGGCCTCGCAGGCCCAGGCCCAAACAGCAAGCAGCAGCGATCAGGAGATCGCTCTGCTGAAGCAGCAATTGAAGATGCTGGAGCAGAAGCTCGACAAGCTCCAGAGCCAGACCGCCGCCAATACGGCGGCCACGGCGAAGGCCAAAGCCGAAGCAAAGGCGGAGGCCAAGGCCGAAGCGCGCTCGGAGGCGAAGGCGGTCGTGGCCAATGCCAACGCGGCGATCCCGCTCAAGGGACCGGCGCCCGCGTCCGGCGCCGTCGTGACGATGCCGAACAACCGGCCGACCATCTGCACCGCCGATGGGGCGAACTGTGTCGCGATCACCGGTCGCGTGCACTACGATATGGGCGGCTATGGCTATCGTCCCAACACGGCGGCAACTGTGCCGCAAAAGCTGGACAGCGGCGAAAACGTGCGTCGCGCGCGCATCGGTGTCGTCGGCAAATTCCTCGAAGACTGGAATTTCGCGCTGATCTACGATTTCGGGGGCTCGTCCGACGGATTTGGCGGCACGGGCGCCGCTGGCGCTACGCCTGTCGGCTTCCTGCCTGGCGGTGGCACATCCGGCATCGAAAACGCGTTCGTGAGCTACACGGGGCTGAAGCCGTTCGGCGGCAAGATGGCAATCGAAGCCGGCATCATGGACCTTGCCTGGACCCTGGATGAATCCACGAGTTCCAACGACATTGCCTTCATGGAACGCGCCTCGGTCGGCATCATCGCGCAAAATATCGCCGCCGGCGACTTCCGTTCAGCCGCCGGTGCCCGCTGGTACAATGACGTGTTCTGGGCCGGCGCTTACGTGACCGGCCCGACCTCGGGTGCCGTTCACTCGGCCTCGAGCGTGTCACCTCCCGGGACCAGCGAGCAATACGGCGCGACCGCCCGCGTTGCGGGCCAGGTCGTGAGCGGCAACGACTACTCGGTGCATCTCGGCG
Organism: Bradyrhizobium sp. Mp27; assembly: GCF_029953005.1. Classification (NCBI taxonomy): domain Bacteria; kingdom Pseudomonadati; phylum Pseudomonadota; class Alphaproteobacteria; order Hyphomicrobiales; family Nitrobacteraceae; genus Bradyrhizobium; species Bradyrhizobium sp. Mp27. Next base: position 46,373 of record NZ_JASAUS010000061.1, read on the forward strand.
CCGACGCCGAGTGGCTGATCCAGCCGCCGCGCAATCTGATCGCAAACACGCAAACGCTCACGCTCAGCGATCGTCCCGAGCTGCGCATCGATCCTACGACGCTGATCTCGACCGGAGCGATTGCAAATGTGTCGGGCGCGCAGGTCTATGGCGTGGAAGCCGCGGCCACCTATGGACCGCTCTGGGTCCAGGGCGAATACTACTGGTTCAACATCGATCGCGGCGCGAACACCGCGGTGGCGCCCATCGGTACGTCGAGCCTGAAATTCCAGGGGGGCTACGCACAGGCGGCCTATGTCCTGACCGGTGAATCGCGCAAGTACAATCCGAGCAACGCGGCCTATGGCGGCGTCAAGCCGAACAATCCGTTCTCGATCAACGGCGGCGGCTGGGGTGCCTGGGAGATCGCCGGTCGCTACTCGACCGTGGATCTGAACGATCAGTTGGCGACCGCCGCCGGCATCGCCGGCGGGCGGCAAACCGTCTACACGCTGGCGCTCAACTGGTACGTCAACGGCAATGTGCGCTTCATGCTCGACTATCTGCATGGCACGGTGTCGAAGCAGGCCTCGGCGGTGTCGGCGGCGGACACCGGCTCGAAGTTCGATGCGATCGCGTTGCGCACGCAGTTTGCGTTCTGATGCAATCTCTTCCGGGAGCGGCACGGTCCGCTCCCGGAGAGTTACGCTGCGCGCTTCGGCTTCTTGACCGGCTCCGCTTCGGGCGGCGGCGCGCAGGACAGCCGTTGCTGATGGCTCTCGCCCCAGGCTTTCAGGATATCGATCACCGGCCGCAGGCTCTCGCCGAGCTCGGAGAGGCAATACTCCACGCGTGGCGGCACCTCGGCATAGACCTTGCGGATGACGAGCTTGTCCTCCTCCAGCGCGCGAAGCTGTTTTGTCAGCATGCGCTGGGTGATGCCGGGCATCCGGCGGCGCAGTTCGCCGAAGCGCTGGGTGCCGTCCTGGAGGTGATAGAGGATCACGCCCTTCCACTTGCCGTCGATCAGGTCCAGCGTCGCCTCGACCGAGCAGCCGGGACGCCGGGTAAAATCTCGCCGCTTCATGCGTGTTTTCCCAATAGTATCCAAACAGGGACTATATCCCCGAATTTACAGTACTTGCCAAATCGGGGCTAGCGGGACAGTTAGCGGGCCAGGCGCACATCACAAGCTACGCGCCATTTGATGGAGACAAGCCATGAAGGCCGTCGGCTACAAAAAATCGCTTCCGATCGAGGATCAGGACGCGCTGATCGATTTCGAGACCGCAAAGCCCGAGCCCAAGGGGCGCGATATCCGCGTCGCCGTGAAGGCCATCTCGGCCAACCCGGTCGATTACAAGGTACGCAAGCGTGCCGCCCCGCCCGAGGGCGAGACGAAGATTCTTGGCTATGACGCGGCCGGCGTCGTCGATGCCGTGGGTCCGGACGTCACGCTGTTCAAGCCGGGCGACGAGGTGTTTTACGCCGGCTCGATCCTGCGCCAGGGCACCAATTCCGAATTCCACCTGGTCGACGAGCGCATCGTCGGCAACAAGCCGAAGAGCCTGTCGTTCGCGCAGGCCGCAGCCCTCCCCCTCACCTCCATCACCGCCTGGGAACTGCTGTTCGACCGGCTCGGCGCGGCGCCCGGCAAGAGCGTCGATCCGCGCACGCTCCTGATCACGGGCGGCGCCGGCGGCGTCGGCTCGATCCTGATCCAGCTTGCGCGCCGCCTCACGGGCCTCACGGTGCTTGCGACCGCGACGCGGCCGGAATCGCAAAAATGGTGCCTCGATCTCGGCGCGCATGCGGTGATCGACCACGGCAAGCCGATGAAGGAGCAGATCGAGAGCTTGAGGCTGCCGCCGGTCGCGCTGGTGGCGAGCCTCACCTTCACCGACCAGCACTACAAGGCGATCGCCGAGTTCATGGCGCCGCAGGGTCGGTTCGGCCTGATCGACGATCCCCCGGAGTTCGCCGTGAGCACCTTCAAGGGCAAGGCGATCTCGGTACACTGGGAATCGATGTTCACGCGCTCCTCTTTCCAGACGCCCGACATGATCGCGCAGCATCATCTGCTCAACGACGTCTCCGACCTCATCGACAAGGGCGTGCTGCGCACCACGCTCGACCAGACCTTTGGCTCGATCAACGCGGCCAACCTCAAGCGCGCGCATGCGCTGCTCGAAAGCGGCAAGTCGCGCGGGAAGATCGTGCTCGAGGGATGGTAGGCGCTACAACGCCGTAGGGTGGGTTAGCGCAGCGTAACCCACCTCTTCTGCCCCTTCGGAGATACACAGTGGTGGGTTACGCCAGCGGACTGCGCTTCGCGCAGCCGCCGGCTAACCCACCCTACGAACGCGTCTCAGGCGATCGTGTTGACGATGCCACCCTCGGCCCGCAGCGCCGCACCGTTGGTCGCGGACGCTTCCTTCGATGCGACATAGACCACCATGTTGGCGATTTCGTCGACGCTGGCGAAGCGCTGGATCAGCGAGCTCGGGCGGTGCTGCTTGACGAAATTGGCCGCGGCCTCATCCACCGACTGCCCATTCTGCTTGGCGAGATCCTTCACGAAGGTCTCGACGCCCTCCGACATGGTCGGACCCGGCAGCACGGAATTGACGGTGACGCCGGTGCCGCGGGTGAGCTGCGCGAGGCCGCGGGCGACCGAGAGCTGGGCTGTCTTGCTCATGCCGTAGTGGATCATCTCGACGGGAATGTTGAGCCCGGACTCCGATGAGATGAAGACGATGCGGCCCCAGTTGCGCTTGAGCATGCCCTTCATATAGGCGCGCGACAGCCGCACGCCGCTCATCACGTTGACCTCGAAGAAGCGGCTCCAGTCCTCGTCGGGGATCTCGAAGAAGTCTTTTGGCTCGAAGATGCCGGCGTTGTTGATGAGGATGTCGACCTCCGGCAGCGCCGAGACGAGCGCCTTGCAGCCCGCTGCGGTCGAGACGTCGGCGGCGATTCCGCGGACCTTGACGCCCGCCCCTTCCAGCTTGCGCGCGGCGGCATCGACCTTGTCCTGGCCGCGACCGTTGATGACCACGCTCGCGCCGGACGCAGCGAGACCTTTCGCGATGGCGTGGCCGATGCCGGCGGTGGAGCCGGTCACGAGGGCGGTCTTTCCGGAAACCCCGCGGGTCACTTCAAATTCCTCCGGGTGTGGTCAGTCAAATTCCTCCACCCGCGAGGCAGGACAAGGGACTGTTAGTTTGAGTTTGTTTCCCGGGCAAGAGCTTCAG